>JAKDNL010000460.1 GCA_030451825.1 Pseudonocardia sp.
CGCCCCGCCCGCCAGCAGCGCCCCGGCCGCGACGTAGAGGCCCAGGTCGGCGGTGCGCGTGGTCAGGAACGCGACCGTGGCGGCCCGTGCGGCCGCCCGGTCCGGGATCCGGTAGCCGATCAGCGCCCAGCTGGTCGCGCCCATGACCTCCCAGGCCATGAGCAGCGGCGGCAGCGTCGTCGCGGTGACGGTGGCCAGCATCGCGCCGGCGAAGAGCAGCATCAGGCCGTGGAACCTGCCGGTCCGCAGGTCGGCCTCGGTGGCGGCGACGACCAGCGCGGCCAGCAGCACCGCCGCGACCAGGACGACCAGCACCGCCGACAACCCGTCGACGGCGAACCCGGCCCGGACGCCGGCCAGTAACGCCACATCGGACGCGGGCCGGGTCACCGCGACGGCCACGGCGATCGCGAGGGTGGCCGCGGCCGCCCCGACCCCGGCCGCGGTCGCGCTGCGGGGAGGGCGCGCCAGCAGGAGTGCCGCCCCGGCGACGGTGGGCAGGCCGACGAGCGCGGCGAGCAGCACGGACTCAGCCCTCCAGCTCGGCGGCGGCGTCGGTCATGTCGATGCGCCGGGCGCGGTAGATCGCGGTCACGACGGCGAAGCCCATCGCCATCTCGATCGCCATCGCGGTCACGACGGCCACCACGATCACCTGGCCGTCGGACGAGGCGGGGGCGAGGAAGTACCAGAACGCGGCCGCGGCCAGGATGATCCCGTTGATCATCAGCTCCAGGCCCATCATCAGCATCACGATCGACTGCTGGGTCAGCGCGCCGAACAGTCCGATCGCGAACAGTGCGGCGGCGACGAGCAGGAACGCCTCGAGGATCATCGGCCGACTCCCCCGCCGGCCGGGTCATCGGCACGCTCGGCGTCGAGCTCGTCCCCGAGCCGGTCGTAGCGACCGCGGCCGGTGGCCAGGACGACGGTGGCGACGATCGTGGCGAACAGCGTCACCCCGAGCGTCATCATCGTCAGCATGTGCCCGCTCATCAGCGCCTCCCCCAGCGCGCGGGTCGGATCCGGCGGCGCCGCGCCGCGCCGCTGCGGCCAGTCCGCGGCGACGATCCCGACGGCCAGCCCGGCGAACACGAGACCCGAGATGACCGCCGCGCCGCGGGTGTTGTGGAACATCGACATCGGCATGAGCCCGCCCGGGTTCATCATGAACATGACCATGAAGACCGCCATGATCACCATCTCGATGATCATCATCAGGGTGATGACGGTGCCCAGGTAGGCGAGCCCGGTCATCAGCACCAGCGCGGCGACGGCGAGGAACGACACCAGCAGCGCGAACGTCGCGCGCGCCATGGAGTCGACGACGAAGACCAGCACGCCGGAGGCGATCGCCAGCACGGCCAGCACGCAGAACTCGATGACGGTCATCTAGAACCCTCCCCCGGCCAGCACGACCAGCGCGACGACGAGCGCCTGCACGATCGTCAGCGGCAGCAGCACGACCCAGGAGATCTCGGTCCAGCGGTCCATCCGGATCGTCGGGATCCGGTGGCGCAGCCAGACCAGCAGGGTGAGCACCGCGACCGTCTTCAGCAGCACCCAGGCCCACGCGGGCAGCCACGGCCCGTGGCCGCCTCCGAGAAACAGCGGGACCGCCACCGCCGCGGCGGCGACGAGCAGCAGCCGGCGCCCGCCTTCGAACAGCAGCCGGTCGACGCCGGACAGCTCCGCGGCCGCGCCGCCAGCGGCGTCCCGGGCGACCGGGGCGTCGAACGGGCCCCAGAACGCCATCGCGGCGGCGCTGAGCAGGTAGACGACGAAGGCGGCCGGCATCAGGACGACGAACCACAGGTCCGCCTGGGCGTCGACGATGTCGGTGATCCGCAGGCTTCCCGCGGCGAGTGCCGCGGTGATGATCGCGAACATGTGCGGGAGCTCGTAGGACAGACCCTGGGCGACGAACCGGTACCCCCCGACCAGCGACAACGCACCGTTGGGCCCCCACCCGACAAGCCACACCGCCGCCCACGCGACGACCTCCATCGCGTTGAACCAGACGACGCCGACCGACAGATCGGCCACCGGACGCTCGCCGAGCGGGACGACCGCGGCCGCCAGCACCGCGGCGACGATCAGCGCGACGATGCCCGCCCACCGCAACGCGGGATCGGCGGCGACGGTGCCGCGCCGCTGCGTGACCAGGAGCCGCGCCGTGGCCCGGACCGGCTCGACGGCGGCCACGCCGACCCCGACCCGGCGACCGGCGGCCCGGCCGGCCAGTGCGACGTCGAGCGCGGCGAGGAACCACACGGCGACGACCATCAGGAGCGGGAGCAACACCGTCGCCGCGCTCACCGCCCGTCCTCCTGCCCGTCGCCCACGCCGGCCACGGCGCCGTCGACGTCCGGGTCGAGCGCCGCGACCAGGAGCCGGGCCGCGGCCAGCTCCGCTCCCGCGAGGCGGGCGCCGAGATCGGCCGGGCCCGGACGCTGCAGCTCGTCGACCGCCGCACCGGCGGCGTACGCGTCGAGCCGGGCCAGGCGCTGTTCGAGCAGGCCGGCCACGTCGGCTCCGTGACCATCGCCGATCCGGCGCAGCATCAGGCGCAGCACGCGGGACCGGCGGACCGTGCGGAGCAGGCCCGCGAGGTCCGCGGTCGGGTCGCCGGCCCGGACCCGGTCCCGCAGGTCCCGGGCCCGCGCGGCCGGGCCCGGCCAGCCCGCGACGGCGAGCACGCGCGCCACGACATCCCGGCCCCGCGCTGCGGTGGGGACCGGACGCGTCGCCGCAGGGCCGGGCCCGGCCGCGTCGAGGACCCGGGCCCCGGCCGCGGTGACCACGTCGCCCTGCAGCTCGACGTCGACCACCAGGCCGGCCGGCCAGTCCGGGAGCACCGGGCCGAGCGGGAGACGCAGAACGTCGAGGGCCAGGCCGTCGCGGTCCTCGGCGACATCGGCCATGGACAGGCCCCCGGGCAGGGGCATGTCCATGTGGTGATCGTGATGGTGGCCCCCGCCGTGGTCGGTGTGGTCGGTCACGTCGGCAGCAGTGGCCGCGGCGGTCGCCTCGGCGCGGGCCCGTCGGGGGTCCGCCAGACTCCCCGGGACGCTGTCGAGCATGACCTCGAGATCGGCGGCCGTGCCGCCGTCGTCGAGGTCGACCCGGATACGCGGGGCCGGTATCCGGCGCCAGATGTGCTCGACCACCGCATCCAGCTCGGGCCCCGGCCTCCCGGCGACGAGGAGCGCGTCGGCATCGGCGGGGCTCGTCGCCTCCCACCATCCGCGATGCGCGACGACCTGCTCGGTGTCCATCCGCAGCCCGGGGCGACCGGGCACGGGTACGAGCAGGACGTGCGGCACCCGGGCGGCGAACCGCAGCAGCGGGTCGGTCAGGTCCATCGCAGGGCCCCCTCCCGCCACGCGTAGACGACCCCGGCGAGCAGGATGGCGAGAAACAAGAACATCTCGACGACCGCGCCCGTCCCCATCGTGGCCACGACGAGCGTCCACGGGTACATGAAGATCATCTCCATGTCGAAGGCCAGGAAGACCATCGTCACCGCGTACCAGCGGACGTGGAACCGCGAGACCGCGTGCTCGACCGGCGGCAGCCCGCCCAGGTACGGGAGCAGGTCCCCGGCGACCGGGCCGACCCGTACCAGCCGGGACACCCCGACGGTCACCGCCACGCCTGCCAGGACCACCCCGGCGAGGATCGCCAGCGGAACGAACTCGTCCACCTCGCACCCCCTGATCGGCCGGAACGAGGTTGTACCTTACCCCCGTAGTGCATATGGCGCGCGACGGCGACCGCCTCGATACACCTACCCCCTAGGGGTACAGTCTGTCGAGATCGAGGAGGTGGGCGATGCAACACTGCGTCGCCGACGCCGCCGTCGAGGGCGGGCGGTCGCCGACCAGACGATCCAGGAGGCCAGCGCCGCGATCGCGCGTCTGGTCCGTTCCTGACCCAGGCCCCGCTTCCGGGGGCCGAACCTGCCCGCGTCCGACCAGTTGGTGGTCGTGTCTTGCGGGCGTTGTCCGCCGCCCAAGCCAGGGTCGCGCGTAGCAGCGCCGCCGACTCGGGTCGGCGCCATCAGTCGGTGGTGGTCATCGCCTCGGCCAAGTGCAGGTGTCCAGCGGCCTCACCGTGCCGACTCTGCCGTTGCAGCGTGCGCCCCAGCAGCATCTGAGCGTAGGCATCGGTGGGATTCGCGGCGATAAGCCGGCGCAGCTCGCTCTCCGCCCGGCCGAGCTGCGCGGAGTGGTAGTAGGCCCGGGCTAGCAGCAGTCGGGCCCCGCTCGCATCGGGATCGGTCGCAACGATCTCGGCGAGCGCCCGGGACGCAGCGATGTGGTCGCCGCTGTCGAAGAGGAACGTCGCCCGGTCGTAGCGCTGGGACAGGGTGTCCATCGTGGCGCTCCTCTCCTGTCTGTTAGCCGGCGAGCAGTTGCTCGAACGGCGTCGGGCTGTCGAAGGATCGGGTGTGGCGCTGCGCTGACCGGCGCCGGAGATCAGTGAGGCGAGCTCTCACGTGGCACGGCCGATCCGGTCGGTGAGTGGGTGGTCGCCGCCGGCGCCCCAGTCCTCGGTCGCGGCGTACACCGCGGTCGGGACGACCACGGCGCGCAGGTGCATCGGACTCCTCCTCGATCTCGTTGACCTCTCAACTACATGGGCGTCAACGGGTCCACCCCGGCCGGTATTCCCGGCCGAGGAGCGTCACCGGCGCGGGGCCACCACCACCGCGTGCCCGGCGTGCTCAGCACGACCGGCAGCCCGAACGCGGTGGCAGCCCGCGCGACCGCGGTGACGTTGAGCATCATCGTGTCGTGGTCGATCGACCAGACGGCGCCGACCTGTTCTGTTGATAGTCGATCAGAACCAGGACGGCGTTCTCCGGAGTCAGCAGGTGGTCGTCTGGACGGAGCGGTGGATGTGTGTGCAGAGACTGGGGGTTCTCGGTAGGACTGCCGATCAGGAGGCGCTTCGCAGCACCTGACGGATGTGTCCGATCCCTTCGATCGTACTGGTCAGAGTCTGGCCGTCGCGTAGGAACACCTGCGGGGACCGGCCAACCCCGACCCCAGCCGGTGTCCCGGTGAAGATGACATCGCCGGGCCACAGCGGTAGCACCGCCGAGAGCTGCTCGACAAGAGCCGGCACGGAGAAGATCAGCTCCGAGGTGCGGCCCTTCTGCACTTGGACGCCGTCGACGTCGCAGCTCAGCTCGAGGTCGTCGGGGTCGCCGAACTCGTCGGGGGTGACCAGCCAGGGCCCCATCGGGGTGAATCCGGGGTAGGACTTGCCGAGGCTGAACTGCGGTGCCGCGCCAACCATCTGCAGCACCCGCTCGGAGAGGTCCTGGCCGATCGTCAGCCCGGCGACGTGCTCCCACGCGTGCTCGGCGGCGACGTGGCGGGCGTGGCGGCCGATCACGGCCACGAGCTCGACCTCCCAGTCGACCTTGCCGTCGGGCAGCGTGACCTCGCTGTAGGGGCCGGTGATGGAGCTGGCGAACTTGGTGAACACCGCGGGCGAGGGCGGGGCGGCGAAGCCGGACTCGTCGGCGTGCGCGCGGTAGTTGAGCCCGATCGCGAACAGCTGCCGGGGTGTGGGCGACGGGGCTCCCAGCTGTGCCGGGTCGAACGTGTCGCCCGGCGGCAGGGAGGCGCCGGCGGCCCAGTCCCGGAACTCGTCGAAGCGTTCGTAGACGCCGTGCACGTCGGGGCCGAAGCGGCCTCCGGAGGCTTCGGCCACGTCGTGGGGGGGGGGGGGGGGGGGCCGGGGGGGGCCCCCCGGGGGGGGGGGGGGGGGGCGGGGCCGCGGGCGGGGGGGGGGTGGCGCGGGGGGGGGGGGCCCCC
>JAKDNL010000461.1 GCA_030451825.1 Pseudonocardia sp.
ACACCGCCGACAGGGACACCGCCGACAGGGACACCGCCGACAGGGACACCGCCGACAGGGACACCGCCGATCCCGACGCCTCCGGCCTCGACGGCGTCGACCCCGACGGTGACTCCAGCGGTGCCGCGGATCCCGTGTCCGTGGCCGCCGGCGACCCGCCCCGCACCGTCGCCGACCTCGTCGCGCGCCGGGAGCGCGAATCATCGGACCAATCTCAGGCCGATCCGGACTGACCCGGCCGTCCACCCGCGTCGGGTGACGCACCATGTCCCCGTCCGGAGCTGCGGAGCGCCATGGTGCGTCATTCGTCGCGCTCCGCCGGCCCCGATCCACGCAGGCCGGACGGGCGACGGGCGTGTGAGCCACGTCCCGGCCTACCCTGGTGGGGGTCCCACCGGGCCATCGGTGCCGTCGGTCGCGCTCAGCGCGTGCCGTCGGACGCCGTCAGAGGGGTCGGCGCGTCCCGGCGTCGTCCCGCGATCCCCAGAGGAGTCGTGGTTGCCCGCACCGCGCCGGCTCGTCGTCCTCGTGTCGGGGACGGGCACCCTGTTGCAGGCCGTGCTGGACGCCGCCGCGGAGCCCGGGTACCCGGCTGCGGTGGTCGCGGTCGGGGCGGACCGGGCCGGGACCGAAGGTGTCGAGCGCGCCCGCCGCGCCGGGCTACCGACGTTCGTCGAACCCCTGGCCGAGCACCCGGACCGGGCCTCGTGGAACCGGGCACTGCTCGACCGCGTCCGCGGGTTCGGGCCGGACGTCGTCGTCGGGGCCGGGTTCATGAAGGTCGTCTCGCCGTCGTTCCTGGACGGCCTCCGGTGCCCGATGCTGAACACGCACCCGTCGTTGCTCCCGAGCTTTCCCGGCGCGCACGCCGTGCGCGACGCGCTGGCGGCCGGGGTCGCGGTGTCCGGCGCGACGGTGCACCGGGTGGACGCCGGCCTCGACACCGGTCCGGTGCTGGGCCACGCCGAGGTCCCGGTGCTCCCCGGCGACACCGAGACCACGCTGCACGAACGGATCAAGACCGAGGAGCGGCGGCTGCTCGTGGAGGTCATCCGGCGGATCACCCGCGCGGACGCCCGCACGGCGCCGCGACAACCCCAGACCTGACCCGCAGGGGTCGCACGGACCTGCCCGGACCCCGGGCGGCGCGCCGGACGAGGCACGAACCACGAGGTGAGTCATGAGTGAGCGCAGGCCGGTACGCCGGGCCCTGATCAGCGTCTACGACAAGGCCGGTCTGCTGGACCTGGCCACCGGGCTGCACGCGGCCGGGGTGGAGATCGTGTCCACCGGCTCCACCGCACAACGGATCGCCGACGCCGGGGTGCCGGTCACCGCCGTCGAGGAGGTCACCGGGTTCCCCGAGTGCTTCGACGGCCGGGTCAAGACCCTGCACCCGCGGGTGCACGCCGGGCTGCTGGCCGACACCCGCAAGCCCGAGCACGTCGCCCAGCTCGAGCAGCTGGGCATCGCCCCGTTCGACCTGCTGGTGTCCAACCTCTACCCGTTCGCCGAGACCGTCGCGTCCGGGGCGAGCTCGGACGAGGCCGTCGAGCAGATCGACATCGGCGGCCCGGCGATGGTCCGGGCCTCGGCCAAGAACCACGAGAGCGTGGCCGTGGTCGTCGACCCGGTGCGCTACGCCTGGGTGCTCGAGCAGGTCGGCGCGGGCGGGTTCGTCCCGGCCGATCGGCGCCGCCTGGCCACCGAGGCGTTCCGGCACACCGCCGCCTACGACGTGTCCGTGGCGTCCTGGATGGGCGAGACGCTGGCCCCGGCCGACGGCGAGGAAGCCGCCGACGCGGCCGGGCTGCCGTCCTGGTTCGGCGCCACCTGGACCCGGCAGCGCACGCTGCGCTACGGCGAGAACCCGCACCAGGCCGCCGCGCTGTACCTGGGCGCGCGCCCGGAGGGCCTGGCCGGCGCCGAGCAGCTGCACGGCAAGGAGATGTCCTACAACAACTACGTCGACGCCGACGCCGCATGGCGGGCCGCGCACGACCACGGCGACCAGCCATGCGTCGCAGTGATCAAGCACGCGAACCCGTGCGGGATCGCGGTCGGCGCGGACGTCGCGCAGGCCCACCGCAAGGCGCACGCCACGGACCCGACCAGCGCGTTCGGCGGCGTCGTCGCGGTCAACCGCGAGGTCAGCGTCGAGATGGCCGAGCAGGTCGCGGAGATCTTCACCGAGGTCGTGCTCGCGCCGTCCTACGCCGACGGCGCGGTGGAGGCGTTGCAGCGCAAGAAGAACGTCCGCCTGCTGCGCATCCCCGGCGGCTACGTCCGCGGTGGCACCCAGCTGCGGCCGATCTCCGGCGGGCTGCTGGTCCAGCAGCGCGACCTGGTCGATGCCGAGGGCGACGACCCGTCGTCCTGGAAGCTGGTCACCGGCGACCCGGTCCCCTCCCAGACCCTGTCCGACCTGGCGTTCGCCTGGCGGGCCTGCCGTGCGGTGAAGTCGAACGCGATCCTGCTCGCCCACGACGGTGCCGCCGTCGGGGTCGGGATGGGGCAGGTCAACCGGGTGGACGCGGCCAAGCTCGCGGTCACCCGGGCCGGGGACCGGGCGCGCGGTTCGGTCGCCGCCTCGGACGCGTTCTTCCCGTTCTCCGACGGCCTGGAGGTGCTGCTCTCCGGCGGCGTCGCGGCCGTCGTGCAGCCGGGTGGCTCGGTCCGCGACGAGCAGTCGATCGCCGCCGCGGCCGCGGCCGGGGTCCCGATGTACCTGACCGGGACCCGGCACTTCGCGCACTGATCGCGTCGACGTCGGGGGGAGTGCCCGGTGCGGCCTCCGGCGATCCGGCGGTGGGGGTGACCGGGTACCGGCCTGTCCGGCAGGACCCTGCTCGCCGGGCGGGCCGTGCTTCCGGCACCCCGGGTGAGAGTGACGCCAGTGCTGTCCACAGCGGGATCGGCAGCCATGGTGTCACGCTCACCCGTGTTCGCGACCGGGGTCAGGCGTAGCGGGCCGCGATGCCGTCCAGCAGGTGGGTCAGGCCGGTCTCGAACAGGTGGTCCAGGTCGAGGTCGTAACCGTGCCCGACCAAACGGTCCATGGTGTGGCGCAGGGCCGGTAGGTCGCGGGTCCCGAGGGCGACCAGGGTGCCCGGTTCGTGGTCGTCCACCCACTCGTCGGCGGTCCGGCCGGTGTCCGCCTCGGCCTGCTGCTCGGACTCCAGGCTCACCGCGACCCCGCGCACGAAGTTGAACAGGATCAGCTGGGTGTCGAACGCGACGGTCGGGGGCAGGCCGAGCTCGGCCAGCCCGCCGAGGAGCTGATCGCTGTAGACCATGGCTCCGGCCAGTGCCTGCGGCCGGGTCAGCGACAGCGCCGAAGCCAGCCACGGGTGGCGCCGGAACCGGTCCCACAGCGCGCGGCAGACCCGCTGCACCCGCTCCCGCCAGCCGTCCGGCGGTGTGTCCGGGACCGGCCACTCGTCGAACACGGCGTCCATCATCCGGTTCAGCAGGTCGTCCTTGTCGGTGACGTGGCGGTAGAGCGACATCGTCGCCACCCCGAGCTCGACGGCGACCCGGCGCATGGACAGCGCGGCCAGGCCCTCGGCGTCGGCCACGGCGACGGCGGTGCGCACCACGAGCCCGGTGCTCAGCCCGGTGCCCGGCCCGGTGCCCAACCCGGTGCCCAGCCCCGTGCTCGGCCCAGCGCTCAGCCCTGTGCCCGGCCCGACGCCCAGCCCGGGGTCGCCCTCGCCGCCCGTCCGCACCCTCGCCGCGCCGGGTCCTGCGGCCCGGCCGGGCACGGCCCGCCGGGTCCCGTGCTCCGGACCTCCCGGCGCGTCCGCCCGGGTCGCGGGCCGCACGACGGTCCCGACGCCGGGAACGGGACGCACCAGCCCCTCGGACCGCAGCGCCGCGAGCACCTTCGTCGCGGTGGCCATCGCGATCCCCCACTCGCGGGTGATCTCCCGGGTGGACGGCGCCCGCTCGCCCGGGGCCAGCGCGCCGGAGCGGATCCGCGCGCGCAGCTCGTCGGCGACCCGGACCGATGCCGGAACTCGCGGGTGATGCGGCTCGTCCACGGAGACCTCCGTACTAGTGCGCCAGTCCTGATGCCGAGCGTAGTCCACAGGCGGGCCGGACTCGTCCCACGACGGATCGACGACCCCTAATGTGCACTAGTGCGATCCGATAGTAAAGCTGCGAGCACGGAAAATACTTCTTGACTAGTGCGATGTACGGCGTAAGCATAGTGCTCATGGAGAACACGAACGTACTCGTCGCGGGGGCCGGGATCGCCGGTTGCGCCGTGGCGTACTGGTTACGCGAACAGGGCTTCACGCCGACCGTCGTGGAGCGGGCGCCGGCCCTTCGGGAGGGCGGCCAGACGGTCGACCTGCGCGGGGCGGGCCGCACCGTGATCGACCGGATGGGCCTGCTGGACCGGGTCCGGCAGGTGACGGTCGATCAGCGCGGGATCGCCTGGGTGGACGCGCGGGGGCGGCGCCGCGCCGAGATGCCGGTCGAGGCGTTCGGCGGTCGCGGCATCATCTCCACCGACGAGGTGCTCCGTGGCGACCTGTCGACGGTGCTCTACGAGGCCGCCCGGCCCGGCGTGGAGTTCCTGTTCGACGACACGGTCACCGGACTGGTGTCCGACGCCGACGGCGTCGACGTCACGTTCGAGAACGCGGACCCGCGCCGGTTCGCGCTGGTGGTCGGCGCGGACGGGCTGCACTCGGCGGTGCGTCGGGCGGCCTTCGGCCCGGAGGCCGACTGCGTGCGCCCGCTGGGGCTGCTCACCGCCTGGTACACCGTTCCGGCCGAGGTCGAGCTGGACGGCTGGTACCTGATGCACAACGCGCCCGGCGGTCTGGTCGCGTCGCTGCGCCCGGGGCGACTGTCCGGTGAGCAGAAGGCGGGCCTGAGCGTGCGCACCCGGGAGACGTTCGACCGGCGCGACCTCGAGGCCCAGCGGGCGTTGCTGGCCCGGCACTTCGCCGGGGTCGGATGGGAGGCATCGCGGCTGCTGCGCGCCGCCGGTGCGGCCGAGGACTTCTACCTCGACACGGTCGGTCAGGTCCGGTTGGACCGCTGGTCGCGCGGGCGGGTCGTGCTGCTCGGTGACGCCGGGTACTGTCCGACGCCGCTGACCGGGCTGGGAACCAGCCTCGCCCTGGTCGGGGCGTACGTGCTGGCCGGCGAGCTGGCCGCGGCCGGGCCCGGCGGGTATGCCGCGGCGTTCGAGGGCTACGAGCGCGTGCTGCGGCCCTACGTCGAGCAGGGTCAGCAGCTCCCGCCGTCGGGGGTGGACGGCTACGCGCCGCTGACGCCGCTGCGGATCCGGCTCGCGCAGGCCTCGATGCGCTGGGCGACCCGCTGGCCGATGCGGCCGATGATGGAGCGGATCTTCGCCAAGGCGGACGCCATCGACCTGCCGGACTACTCGGTGCGGGGTCGCCCGCAGATGTCGTGCTGAGCCTCGCGGGGCCGTTCCTGTCGGGGTCCGGTGGCACGGTGTGCGTCATCCCCCGGACGGGGCTTGAGGACGCCCGACGCCTGACCTAGACTTCGAACATCGGTTCGGATGCACCGTCTCCCCGCGGTGCGCCGGGCGGGCAACGGCGAGGCGGGGAGGCGTTCGGTGATCGATGCGGCGGCACGGGGGCCGGCGTGTGATCGCGGTGGCCGGCTCGAACTGGCCCGCGGGCTGCTGCGCCGGATGGAAGACCGCAGCGAGCGGCCGCACACCGCGCCGGTGCCCGGGGAGGACCATCGGCTGCTGCCGGTGTCCGGTCCGCTGGTCCCGCTGCTGCCCGGGGGCGGGCTGCGCCGGGGGTCCACGGTGTCGGTC
>JAKDNL010000462.1 GCA_030451825.1 Pseudonocardia sp.
CCGAGGGCGAACCCGGGCGGCACCTGGTGCGGGGAGGTGGTCATCTCGGTCACGCTCGCGGCCCGGGGGTCTTCCGGGTCGCGGCGGGCGCCCCGGGAACCAGCAGCGCGGCGAGCGTGGCGGGTGGTCGCCGTCCGCGTTCGGGGCCCCGAATCCCGGGGGCGGGCGGCGGCCCCCGGCTAGGTCAATGGTCTAGCAGAAGCGCTAGCACCAGAACCTGCGCGAGCAGAACCGGGACTCGCCGCCGTCGCGGTTGACGTCGACGTAGGTGTCGCCCGGGGTGTCGGCGACCTCACGCCCGGACAGCGGCGCCCGCTCGAGGTTCGGGCACGCATGCGCGTAGCCCTGCCCGTAGGCGGCGCGGTACTCGTCGGACAGGTCGTCGCCGTAGCGGTTGTCGCCACCGGCGAAGCGCAGCGCGGCCGGGCGGTAGCCGGGCAGCACGCTGGAGTCTCCGGCCCATTGCTCGTGCACCTTGACCTCGACGACCTCACGGCCGACGAGCAGCTGCCGGAGCACACCGGTCGCGAACTTCGCCTCGCACGATCCGGGCTCGTTGGCGTCTATCCCGAGCGCGGTGTCGTAGACCTTGTACCGGCTGTCGCCGGCCGACAGCGTCATGTTCGAGCCGGCCTCAACCGAGGTCACGGTGACGCGCACCGGGGCCGGGGCCGGTTCTGCGTCGGCGGTACCGCAGCCGGTCAGGACGGCGAGGCCGAGGGCAGCGGCGAGTATCGCGCGGAGCATGGCGGGTGTTCTCCCAGGTGTGGCGGGTGGACGTTGGTCGCACCCATAGAGTCGCCGCCGCGCCGGAAACGTTACGTCGGGGGCGGCCCCGGCCCTGGGTGGGAGAAGTGCGACCAACGCCCGGCCGTGGCCGGGACCGCCACCGCGGATCCTAGCCCGCGGCCGCCGCCACCGATTCCAGCACGAACGGGTTGGCCCGGTTCCCGGGGTGGTTCACGCGGGTCGCGAACCGTACAGAGCCACCGGAGACGAACCGCAGCGCCTTCGCCCTGCTCGGGCGGATCACGTGCGGGCCGGTGCCGTACATCACGTACCCCAGGTACGGGGTGACACCGTCCCGGCCGATGATCGCCTGCGCGGCGATGTTGCCCCGCGACGTAGCGAGCTGCGTCCGGGCGGTCGCCGCGAGGCGACCGGTGCGGCGACCGCAGTTGCGGCGCTGGTAGTCCGAGGCCCGGTCCGCGCGGCGCATGAGTTCGCGGACGACGCCGGGCTCGCTGTTGATGAACTGCTGGACCCGGCCCGGGTCGACGGCGTTGCGCCCCGGCCGGGCCTTGACGTGGATCCGGTACTCGTGGGTGGCCATCTCAGGGGCCTCCGATCGGGACGGCCTGCACGGGCGCGAGCGTGACGGCCAGGAGGTGCCCTGCCATGCCGCCCTCGGGGCCGACCGGGTCGACCTGCCCGATGGTGACAGTCAGGTTATGCGGCTCCGCCGCGGCCCACGTGTAGACGGCGTCGAGGAGCCGGCCGGGGTCGGCGAGGAGCCGCAGCCCGTCGGCGTGGATCTGCTCGGCGGGCGGCGGGCAGCCGTCGTCGTCGATGACCGCGACACAGCGCATCAGGCGGAGCATGTAGGCGGCGCGGGCCACGATCGCCGCCGACGCGCCCTTGCTGGGGTAGCCGCCGCCCTTCGTGGTCGCATCGGAGGCGCCCGGCGTCATACCGATCAGGGACACGCACAGGTGCTCGTCGTCGACGGCCAATGTCTGCTGCTGCCCGGCCGCGATGTAGCGGCGCTCGGGGAGGTCCCAGTCGTGGTCGTCGAAATGGGCGACGACGGCGACGAGGAGCCGCACCGCGGGCGCGGCCGCGTCGATCACGGCGCGAGACGGTCGATCAGCTCGGCGCGGGTGCCCTCGGTGTCGAGTCCACGTTCCCGGGCCAGGGCGACCAGCTCGGCCTTGCGCATGTCGTCGAGCTCGGCGCGGGACGGCTCAACCACGCCGGTGCCCGGCCCGACCGCGGGCGGCGGCGTCGACCCGGGAGGCTTCGGCGCCGGCTTGCTGCGCTTCGGGGTGAACGGGTTCGGCATGTCAGGTGACCTTCCTGGTGCGTGGCCGGTCCGGGGACCACACCGACGCCCGACGGGCGAGCCGGTGCGGGTTCACCGTCGCCAGCCAGGTGTCGACGTCCAGCAAGCCGGTGCGTTGCTTGTCGGCGGACTCCCCGGCGTCCATCAGGGACACGGTGACGCCCTCGCGCTGCATGTTCGTGATCCGCTTCGGGAGCTTGCAGTTGCCGTCCCCGGCGGCGGCCTTCCCCAGCTCGAGCGCCAGCACGGTCGCCGACCGGACCCCGCCCGTTGGCGGTGGGATGCCGTGCGAGTAGGTGACCCTGGTGGAGCCGTCGAGGGGCCAGGCGCGGCCATCGCTGCGTTCCAGCTGCCCGGCCGGGAGCCACACAGTCCACGAGGCGAACACGGTGCCGTCGACGGTCACGGACACGATCCCGGTGACCGGCGGGTCCGGGAGGGAGACCACCACGTACCCCTCCCGGACCGGCCGCACGGGCGCCGCCCCGACTGGCCATCCGCCGTCGGGGCGCCACACCGGCCAGCCCCTGCCGCCGGGGCGGCGGGGCCCGTCGAGGACGACGGTGGACTCGCACACGCCGGCGAACTGGCGGCCCGAGAAGCTGTAGAGCGTCTCCGAGGCCTGCCAGCACAGCTCGAGCCACGCCTCGTCGGTCAACGCCGGGCGGGCTTCGGGGAGCTCATCCGGGATGACCCAGGGGGCGCAGATGAGCCGTGTCGGCGCGGTCATCAGGGGGTCGGTTCCGGGACCTCGGCGTACCCGTAGGAGTAGTCGGGCAGAGCCGCTTCCTGCACCCACTGGCAGCACCGCGACGAGATGGGATAAGTCCAAGAACCGTCGGGGCCTTCGCCCCAATTGGGGTTTTCGACCGATATGCCCTCTAAGCCAGTATTGTACGGGTCGGTGCCGTTGAGCTGCTGATCCTTAGTGAACTGCAAAAACGTGCGGGGCATGAGCCAGTGGAAGTAGCCGATGACGGCGCCCTGCTGCACCTGCGAGGACCACAGTTCCATGCCGACACCGAACGGTTTGGGGTCGACCCCGATGGGGGGGAACGCGTACCCGATCGCTGAGGGCTCGGTCTCTGGCGCCACCGGGGCCTCGGTGAACACGATGCCGCCGGCGAGGAACTCGATGGCTTCGGGGTCGGGGTAGCAGAAGTTGATGTCGCCGATGTCCATGCGGAGCAGCGTCTGCGGCGGCGAATACGTCATGCACACCCGGCCGGAGCCGTTGGTGATGGAGATGTCGTCCTGCTTGTTGTATGCGGCCGTGTAGCTGATCGAGATGAGGCTGTCGGTCCAGAAGCTGTTCTGCGGGCCGGGGATGGGGTTCCCGGTGATGTCGATCCGCGTGAAGCGGGCGAGGACGGCCTGCAGCATGCCGCTCTTGTTGTACGCCATCAGGGTTCAGCCTTCCGGGGAGACGGCAGCGCCGACGAGGGTCTGCGGGTCGAACAGGACGAGCGCCGGGCGTTCGGCCCAGACGCGGGCGACGTTGTTGCTGGCGTTGACGACCTGGGAGGGGTCGTCGTAGACGGTTGTCGGGCCGAGCCACACCTGCACCGGGCCGGTCCCGTAGATCGCCAGCGTGGTTCCGTCGGTGGCGGTGCCGGGGTAGCCGCCGTCGGCGACGACGATCGACCCGGCCGGGGTGACCAGCAGGTCCCCGCGCCGTTCGAGGCCGATCGCGAGTTCGAACAGGACGTCGAGAGGAACGTGCAGGTAGATCGGGCCGCCGATCGTCTTGTCGGCGACAGCGGCCTCGACCTGCCCGAGGACTGCCATCGGCCCGCCGGCGGCGGTCCCCACGTCGGCGGCGGCCAGGTGCGGGTTCACGTAGGTGCCCGCGGTGGGGCCGGCAGGGTTGGACAGGTCCCAGGCGGCGCCGTCGGGGAGTTCCCACGGGTCCTCCGCCGATGCCGCCCCGGTCCACAGCTCCCGGGCGACAGCCTGCGAGGTGATGGCCTCGATCCGGCGGGCGGCGCGTGCGGCCATGTCGGGGATCGGTGCGCGCGGGCAGTCCACCGCGGTCTGGATCAGGAAGGGGCGCGCCCCGACGGGCTGCCCGGCGTTCGCGAGGCCGTAGTCGACTTCGGTGGTCGAGCAGTCTTGGATGACGCGCCACCCGGCCAGCGATTCAGGCCAGGCGACGACGCCCTTGGTCCAGTCCGTGGCGCCGTCCCCGTCCTGGCCGGGGAGCGCGGCGCGCAGCAGATCCCCGGCCCGCCGGGCTTGTACCGGCGGGGAGGGAACCTGCCCGAGCATGACCTGCATCGCGGATCAGGCCCCGACCGTGGTCCCGGCTGCGGCGGGCTCGACGGTGCCGGACATGCCGCCGGTCGGGAGAACGTCGGCGACGATCCGCAGCGCCTCGACTCCGCGGGCGGCGACGCCCTCCCAGGTCTCGGAGAACTGCCGGTACCGGTTCCGCTCGATCAGGTCCGAGTCGCGGACGATGCCGAGATCCAGGGTGCCGCCGTCGAGATGGGTGAAGTGCCCCTCCGGATGCAGCAGGAAGTCGACCTGCGCCGGGAAGTCCGGCACCACGATGCCCTCCGCGGACGGCTCCGCGTACACGTACTGCTGCGCCGCGATGTTCGGCACGGCCGGAACCACCGGCGGCCCAGCGGAGTAGGTGACCTCATCCTGCTCGGGGCCCCCGTCGAGGTGCCAGACCGGGGTCACGTTCCGGCTACCGAACCAGGCGTCGATCACCGAGTCGGTGACGTTGAGCGTCTCCAGGGAGAACGACATCGCGCGGGTGATGTCGGCCCGGATCAGGGCCTTCGCCCACATCGGGAGGATCGTCCGGAGCTGAACGTTCGCGTTCAGACGGTGCACCGACCGGTAGTAGGACTGCGCCTTGTCCAGAGTGACCAGCAGGTCACGGGTCGCGCCGAGGACCTGGGCCGAGGTCATCACCTTCGACATGCCCTGCAGCTTCTCCAGCAGGTACTGCTCGGCGAAGCGGGCGTGCCAGATCATGGCGGCGTCGGTGTTGGCCTGCAGCGTCTCCGGGTCGAACCGGGAGGTGACGTTGGAGAACTCCAGCTGCAGGGTCAGCGCCTCGACCTCAGCGGTCTCGGTGTCCGGGCAGTCGACGACCCACAGCGCCTTCCGCGGGCCGTCCGGGTCCACGGTCTGCCCGTCGGCCTTGTAGACGTTCTCGTCGTCCTGCATTGACCACAGGCCGGTCGCCTTCCGAGGCCCGGTGTCCGGGTCGGTATTGATGACCGGGGACAGGTCCCGCCGGTACTGGATACCGCCGCGCTCCGCCTGGAAGCCGGGCAGGCTGTCGCGGATGGGCCGGTCCTGTACGCCGATCGTGCCGTAGCTGTAGTCGATCGCCAGCGGGGCGCACAGCCCGCCCGCCGCGGTGATCGCGGTGCGGGAGGTGACCTGCTCGATCTTGCGGGTGTTCGCGGCGAACTCGTTACGCAGCAGCACCCGCTCGTCCGGCACCCCGGACGCCCGCAGCGTCACCACCGGCACCTGCTCGCCGTTGCCGTGCCGCGACGCGATCGCCGACAGCGACCGCATCCGGTTCGCGAACGCCTGGCCGACGTCGTCGGGCTTGAGGCTCGACCCGGAGGAGAAGCCGGCGACGTCGGCGGCGGCGGTGATCGCCACCGTCGGGCGCTGCGTCTCCCGCGGGGCGGGGGTTTCGCGGCCGATGGCGCCGATGGGCGGGTTCGATGCTGCGGCGGCCACCGGCTGCTCCTGCTGGTTCTGGGCGGCGGGGGCCG
>JAKDNL010000463.1 GCA_030451825.1 Pseudonocardia sp.
TCCCGGCGACTACCCTGATGACCGTGACCGAGCTGGCCGACCAGGTGACCGTCGACTCCGTGGCCTCCGCGCGGTCCTCCCCCGACCAGCCGCAGCCGTACGCCGCGCTGGGGCTGAAGGACGACGAGTACGCGCGCATCCGCGAGATCCTGGGCCGGCGGCCCACCGACGCCGAGTTGGCGATGTACGCGGTGATGTGGAGCGAGCACTGCTCCTACAAGTCGTCCAAGGTGCATCTGCGCTACTTCGGTGAGACCACCACCGACGAGATGCGCCAGGCGATGCTGGCCGGCATCGGCGAGAACGCGGGTGTGGTGAGCATCGGCGACGGCTGGGCCGTCACGTTCAAGGTCGAGTCGCACAACCACCCGTCCTACGTGGAGCCCTACCAGGGCGCGGCGACCGGCGTCGGCGGCATCGTCCGCGACATCATGGCCATGGGCGCGCGGCCGATCGCGGTCGGTGACCCGCTGCGCTTCGGCCCGATCGACGCCGAGGACACCGCGCGGGTGCTGCCCGGGATCGTGTCCGGGGTCGGCGGGTACGGGAACTGCCTGGGTCTGCCCAATGTCGGCGGCGAGGTCGTGTTCGACGCGTCGTACGCGGGCAATCCGCTGGTCAACGCGCTGTGCGTGGGTGCGCTGCGCACCGAGGACCTGCATCTCGCGTTCGCCTCCGGCACCGGAAACAAGATCATCCTCTTCGGTGCGACGACCGGTCTGGACGGTATCGGCGGTGTCTCCGTGCTGGCCTCGGAGACGTTCGGGGACAGCGACGGTCCGGGTCGCAAGAAGCTGCCGTCGGTGCAGGTGGGCGACCCGTTCACGGAGAAGGTGCTCATCGAGTGCTGCCTGGAGCTGTTCGCGGCCGGGCTGGTGGTCGGCATCCAGGACCTCGGCGGCGCCGGGCTGTCCTGCGCGACGTCCGAGCTGGCCAGCGCCGGTGACGGCGGCATGCACGTCGACCTGGACGCCGTCCCGCTGCGGGCCACCGGAATGACCGCGGCCGAGATCCTCTCCAGCGAGTCGCAGGAACGGATGTGCGCGGTCGTCACGCCGGGCAACGTCGAGGCGTTCATGGCGGTCTGCCGCAAGTGGGACACGATCGCCACCGTGATCGGCGAGGTCACCGACGGTGACCGGCTGGTGATCACCTCGCGGGACGAGACCGTCGTCGACGTGCCGCCACGCACCGTCGCGCACGAGGGCCCCGTCTACGAGCGCCCGGTCGCCCGCGACGACACCGCGCAGGACGCGCTCGTCGCCGACGGCCCGGAGTCGCTCCCGCGCCCGGAGACGCCGTCCGAGCTGCGCGCCGAGATCCTGCGGATGGCCGGCGCGCCGAACCTCGCCAGCCGCGCCTGGGTCACCGACCAGTACGACCGCTACGTGCGCGGCAACACCGTCGCGGCACAGCCCGCGGACGCCGGCGTGGTGCGGATCGACGAGACCACCGGCCGCGGGATCGCCGTGGCCACCGACTGCAACGCCCGGTTCGTCGCGCTCGACCCCTACACCGGCGCGCAGCTGGCGCTGGCCGAGGCCTACCGCAACGTCGCCACCTCCGGCGCCGTCCCGCTCGCCGTCACCGACTGCCTGAACTTCGGCTCGCCGGAGGACCCGCACGTGATGTGGCAGTTCAGCCAGGCCGTGCGCGGTATCGCGGACGGGTGCGCGGTCCTGGGAACCCCGGTCACCGGCGGAAACGTCAGCTTCTACAACCAGACCGGCACCACCGCGATCCTCCCCACCCCGGTCGTCGGCGTGCTCGGCGTGATCGACGACGTGACGCGCCGGGTCCCGTCCGGGTTCGTCGGCGCCGACGGCGACGCCGTCCTGCTGCTCGGTGCGACCCGCGAGGAGCTCGGGGGCAGCGAGTGGGCGCACGAGGTACACGGGCACCTCGGCGGAACACCCCCGGTCGTCGATCTGGAGCACGAGCGGCGCCTGGCCGGGCTGCTCGCCGCCGCCGGGGCCGAGGGCGAGCTGACCGGCAGCCACGACCTCTCCGACGGCGGGCTGGCCCAGGCTCTGATCGAGGCGGCCCTGGCCGGTGGGCGCGGCGCGTCGATCGGGCTCGACGCCGTTTCCGCGGAGGTGTTCACGGCGCTGTTCAGCGAGTCCGCCGGGCGCGTCCTGGTGACGGTGCCGGCCGACGGCGCGGAGGCGTTCACCGCCCGGGCCACCGCGGCCGGCGTCCCGCTGACCCGCCTCGGCGAGACCGGCGGGGACGTCCTGCGGATCGCCGGTGTCGGGGACCTCACGCTCGACGAGCTGCGCACGGCCTGGGAGGGCACGCTGCCCGGCCGCTTCGGCGAGCTCTCGGCCTGAGCCGCGGGCCGGTGGCCGAGGAGGGAACCCGGGTGAGCGAGCGGGACGCGTTGGGTGCCTGGCTGGACGGCGGCGACGCGCCGGACCGCGCCGTGCGCAAGGCCGCGGTGAAGGAGTCGCTGGCCGAGCTCGCACGCCGGGCGCCGGGGCACAGCGTCGAGGTGCGGGTCCCGCCGTTCGGCGCGGTGCAGTGCATCGAGGGCCCCCGGCACACCCGCGGCACACCGCCGAACGTCGTCGAGACCGACCCGCGGACGTGGCTGTCGCTGGCTCTGGGCCGCTCGGGCTGGGACGACGCGAGCGCGGCCGGGGCCCTGCGCGTGTCCGGGAACCGGGCCGGCGAGGTCGCCGCGCTGCTCCCGCTCGTCTGATGTCGCCGTGCCTGCACGCGGATCGGCACGTGACGCCCGTCCCGCAGGACAGGTCCACGCCGCGTTCGCGGCGTACGATCACGCAAGGCCGCAGATCGTCGCTTGCCGAGGAGCGTGTGCGTTGAGTTCCGTACGGAACGAGCACGTCAGCCCATCATTCCCCACCGCCGAGAATCCCGCCGCCGTCAGTCCGGTGTCGACTGCGGAGCGTGACGACGAACCCCGCGAGGAGTGTGGCGTGTTCGGCGTCTGGGCCCCCGGCGAGGACGTCGCCAAGATGACCTACTACGGGCTCTACGCGCTGCAGCACCGCGGCCAGGAGGCGGCCGGGATCGCCGTGTCCGACGGGCACCGGATGGTCGTGTTCAAGGATCTCGGGCTGGTCAGCCAGGTCTTCGACGAGCAGACGCTGTCCTCGCTGCGCGGGCACCTCGCGGTCGGGCACTGCCGCTACTCCACGACCGGGTCGGCGACCTGGGAGAACGCCCAGCCGACGTTCCGCACCACGGCGACCGGCAGCGGACTGGCCCTGGGCCACAACGGCAACCTCGTGAACACCGCCGAGCTGCGCGACGACGTGTCCGCGCTGGAGAAGCGTAACCGTTCCGGCCTGCACGCCACCACCGACTCCGACCTGGTCACCGAGCTGCTCGCGGCCGATGCCGCGGATCTCGGGATCATGGAGTCGGCGATGCGGCTGCTGCCGCGGCTGCGCGGCGCGTTCTCGCTCGCGTTCGCCGACGAGACGACGCTCTACGCCGCCCGGGACACGCACGGCGTCCGCCCGCTGGTGCTCGGACGCCTGGAGCGCGGCTGGGTCGTCGCCAGCGAGACCGCGGCGCTGGACATCGTCGGCGCCTCGATGGTCCGCGAGGTCGAACCCGGTGAGCTGATCGCCATCGACTCCGACGGCATCCGCAGCATGCGGTTCGCCGCACCGGAGCCCAAGGGGTGCGTGTTCGAGTACGTCTACCTGGCGCGCCCGGACACCGTCATCTCCGGGCGCTCGGTCTACGACACCCGCGTCGAGATCGGTCGACGCCTCGCCGGCGAGCATCCGGTCGAGGCCGACCTGGTGATCCCGGTCCCGGAGTCCGGCACCCCGGCCGCGATCGGCTACGCCCAGGGCTCGGGCATCCCCTACGGCCAGGGCCTGGTGAAGAACGCCTACGTCGGGCGCACGTTCATCCAGCCCAGCCAGACGATCCGCCAGCTCGGCATCCGGCTCAAGCTCAACCCGCTGCGCACCGTGATCCGCGGCAAGCGCCTGGTCGTGGTCGACGACTCGATCGTGCGCGGCAACACCCAGCGCGCGCTGGTCCGGATGCTGCGCGAGGCCGGTGCCCTCGAGGTGCACGTGCGGATCGCGTCCCCGCCGGTGCGCTGGCCCTGCTTCTACGGCATCGACTTCGCCAGCCGCGCCGAGCTGATCGCCAGCGGTGCCGATACCGAGGGCGTCCGCCGCTCGATCGGGTCGGACTCGCTCGGCTACGTCTCGGTCGACCACATGGTCGCGGCCAGCGAGCAGCCGCGCAGCCGGCTCTGTTGCGCCTGTTTCGACGGCGAGTACCCGATCCCGCTGCCGGACGAGGCCAAGCTGGGCAAACACCTGCTCGAGGACCTGGGCGAGGCCCGCCCGGCGACGACCGCGTCGGGTGCGGCATCGGGCGATGCCGGGCCGCTGGCGGTCGGCTACGGTGCCGCGGAGGCCCTGGCCCGGCCCTGAGCAGTTCCGGCCACCGGCGGACCGACCACCCCACGGCCCGCCGTCCGTTCATCGTCAGACTCAGGAGTTCCCGTTCCCATGCCCTCGACCGACCCCGAGCAGCCGCGCGCGAGCTACGCCTCCGCGGGAGTGGACATCGACGCAGGCGAGCGGGCGGTGGCGGCACTGCGCCCCTACGCCGAGAAGGCGACCCGCCCCGAGGTCCTCGGCGGCATCGGCGGGTTCGCCGGGCTGTTCGCGGCGAAGTGGGGCCGCTACGCCGAGCCGGTGCTCGCCGCGTCCACCGACGGCGTCGGGACGAAGGTCGCGATCGCACAGGCGATGGACAAGCACGACACGATCGGTCAGGACCTGGTCGCGATGGTCGTCGACGACCTCGTCGTCTGCGGCGCCGAGCCGCTGTTCCTGCAGGACTACATCGCCGTCGGCAAGCTGGTCCCCGAGCAGGTCGCGACGATCGTGAGCGGCATCGCCGAGGGGTGCGAGCAGGCCGGCTGCGCGCTGCTCGGCGGGGAGACCGCGGAGCACCCCGGCCTGATGGAGGACGGCGGCTACGACATCTCCGCCACCGGCGTCGGGATCGTCGACGCGGAGAAGATGCTGCGTCCCGAGCGGGTGCGCCCCGGCGACGTGCTGGTCGCGATGGCGTCCTCGGGCCTGCACTCGAACGGTTACTCGCTGGCCCGGCACGTGCTGCTCGACATCGCGCGCCTGCCGCTGGACGGGCACGTCGAGGAGTTCGAGCACTCGCTCGGCGAGGAGCTGCTCGTCCCGACCCGGATCTACGCCAAGGACTGCCTGGCGATCGCCGCCGAGACCGGTGTGCGGACGTTCTCGCACATCACCGGCGGTGGGCTGGCCCGCAACGTCGAGCGGATCCTCCCGGACGGACTCGCCGCGGTGATCGACCGCGGCTCGTGGACCCCGTACCCGGTGTTCAAGCTGATCGCCTCCCGCGGCCGGGTCGACCGGGCCGAGATGGAGAAGACGTTCAACATGGGCATCGGGATGGTCGCGGTCATCCCGCCCGACGACGTCGACCGCGCGCTGGCGGTGCTGACCGCCCGGCACGTCACGTCCTGGATCCTCGGCGAGGTGCACCGTTCCCCCGACGTCGAGGGCGCCGACGACGCGCAGCCCGGCTCCCGGGTCGTGCTGCGCGGGGAGCACCCGCACTTCTAGCCCGCCCCAGTCCCGATCCCGGCCCTCACCTAGCGCAGCATCGGCGGGTGCAACGCCGTGGCGGGGCCCCGCCGGAACAGCCGCGGCGGACGTCCGCGCCCGCCGGTGACCACCGTGGAGGTCGGCACCAGGAATACCTCGGTGGAGGTGCTGTCTATTATAAACATCTGACGCTG
>JAKDNL010000464.1 GCA_030451825.1 Pseudonocardia sp.
GCCGGATTATCTAGATCTTGGAACTCTTTGTGCTGGTCGGCTTGTTGCAGGGGTGTGAGGCACCTGAGGCACTGTCGCGGCGTCGGGTATTCGCCATCGGTGCTCGACAGTTCGCGGTGGCCTCGTGGACGCTGCTCGGCGTGGAGGCGTGTGAGGACTCGTCGGGGGCGATGCGGGTGAGGGTCGCCGAGCACGGGGTGACCGCGGTGGTGCGGGCGGCCGGGGACCTCGATGCCGCGACCGCACCTGTGTTGGGGAATCGACTCGAGCGGGTCCTCGGGGATCGGGCCATGAGTGTGGTCGTGGTTGATCTGTCCGCGGTCGAGTTCCTGGCGGTCGCGGGCGCGCGGGTGCTGATCGATGCGCATCGGCGCGCTCTTGAGCAGCGCAAGTTGTTCCGTGTGTTGGTCGATCGGGTGCATCGATGCTCGACCGGGCGCAGCGCCTCGGGATGGTCGAGGGTCTGGTCGTGCTCAATGACTCGGATGGTCGGCTGTTGTCCGCAGTCGAGGAGGGAACGACCGAGGACGAATGCAGCTAGGTCATTCAGAGGCCGTCGGCGGTCCGGTTGGGTGTGTGTCACCGGGGGTAACCCCGGCTGTAACGCTGAGGTCTGGCGCCGGCGGCCGCGGCCGGGGCGTCGGGAAGGATGTCCCGTGTGCTGTAGCCGATCGACGTGCGCGGTGTCGGTACCGGTTGATCCCCGCTCGATCGCGGTGGCCCGGGCCCACTTTCGCGGCTGGTTGACGTTTCTGACCTGGCCCGATGAGGGCGGCCATGACGTTCTGCTGGCGGTCAACGAGGCCGTCACGAACGCGATCGAGCACTCCGGGGACCTGCCGGGAAGTATCGGCGGCGACGAGCAGATGGTCGAGATCGACGCCGAGGTCACGGTGACCCCGGACGGGCGGTTGATCCGTGTCCGGGTGCGGGACCGGGGCCGCTGGCGGGAGCCGGCCGCCGATCCGGGATATCGCGGGATGGGCATTCCGATGATGCGGGAGCTGATGGAGCAGGTCGCCATCCTGCCCGGCGACCTGGGCACCGAGGTCACGTTGGTGTCCCGGTTGGCGCCGGCTGAGGCCTGATCCGGGTGCCGGCGGGTGGGGTGCGGGGTCATGACTGCTGCTCCCGGTTCTGATCGCGGATCATGCGACGCAGGCTGGTGCGGGCCGCGCCGAGCTCGGTCTCCAACGTGGTCACCCGGGCGCGCAGCGTCTGGTTGTCGGCGTGGGCGCGGGCGAGGTCGTCGGTGAGGCGCTGGTTGTGCCCGCCGAGTTCGTCGACGCGGGTGTGCAGGTCGGCGGTGGCCAGCGCGTCGAGGTCGCGGCCGAGGTGGCGGCGGAGGTGTTCGCGTAGCTGGTCGCGTTCGGCGCGCAGTTCGCCGAGTTCTTGGCGGGCCAGGGTGAGGTCGGTGCGCAGGCTGGCTTCGCTGGGGCGTAGCCCGGCGCGGCGTTCCTGCTCGGGGCGGGCGGTGTGGCGGTGTTGGGCGGCGGTGATGTGCTCGCGCACTCCGTCGGCATAGACCAGCCAGGTCGACACCCCGGCCTGGCGGGCGACGGAGGCGAAGGTGATCGGGTCCCCGGCCTGTTCGAGTTCGGCGATTGCCTCGCGGACGCGGGCGCGTTTGGTGGCGCTGTCGCGGCGGCGGGCCTCGCGCAACACCTGCCCGGGCTGCGCTGGCTGCGGCGCGCTCATGCTGCCCCTCCGGTCTGGTCGTCATCGGCGGTGTCGTCGGTCGGGTCGTCGGTCTTGTCCCGGACGGTGAGGGGTAACGGGGTGCCGGCGCGGATGCGGCGGAGCAGCGTGCTGGCGTGTTCGATCTCGGCGCGTTCGTCGTCGGGGAGTTCGGCCAGGCGGGTGCGCATGGTGGCCGCGACGGCTTCGTAGGCACCGATCTCTTCGGTCAGGGCGGTGACCACGAAGGGCGCGGCGCCGGTGGCGGTGGCGGTTTCGCGGCCGGCGCGCAGTTCGTTGAGGTGCTGCTCGATCGCGGTCAGGTAGGAGGGGTCGGGGCGATAGAAACCGCAGCCGGCGCACTGGAACCGGATCGGGCAGGCCTTGCCGCCGGCTTTGACGTTGGACGGTTCGGTGCAGCCGCCGTAGGGCACCGCGACCGAACGCAGCTCGTAGGCGCCCGGGGAGCAGGGTGTGGGGGCGCCGGTGCGGTCGATGACCTGGGCAGCCAGGGTGGTGACGGCGGCGCGGCGCCGATCCAGGCTGACGGTGTAGTAGCCCCCGGTGGTCTGGACCGAGAGGTGGTCCATCAGCTCGCGCAGCACGTCGATATCGGTGCCGTTGTCGGCGTGGCGTTGGGCATAGGAGTGCCGGAATGCGTAGGGATAGATCCGGGCGCGGTCGAACGGGAGCCGGTTGCCGAGGTGGTCGACGCCGTCGTCGACCAGGTCGGGAATCGCGTCGACCCAGCGGCGGATCCCGAGCCAGAGGCTGTGGTTGGGGAAGTGCTGTTCGCGGGTGTCTGCGCTCAGGGCGGGGAACAGGAACCGGTCACTGCCCGGGTGTCGGTCGACGATCCGGTCGCGGCGGGCCTGCCAGTCGCGGATGATCTGCGCGGTGTCGCCGGTGATGGGCAGGCGGCGGCGCAGCCTGCCGGCCTTGTGGTTGTTCCAGATCAGCGAGACGTTGTCGCCGCGCTGTTCGAGGCAGTCCCGCGGCAGTCCGGTGATCTCGTTCGGGCGCCGCCCGGTGTCGCGCAGCAGTAGGTAGGCGGTGCGGTAGAGCGCGGCCAGGTCCTCGCCGTCGAGCAGGGAGGTGCCCGGCACCGGCCCGCTGGTCGCGGCGCGGCCGAGCCGGTCGATGTGGGCGTCGAGTTGAGCGATGACCGGTTCGGGGATGGCCTTGCCGAGCTCGTCTTCGTTGGGTTCGTCGCGGCGGAAATGCGCGCTGCGGTCTTGCACGAACGAGGCGGCGAGCGCGTCGCAGAGCCCGGCTCGCGAGGCGTAGTCGAGGAGCCTGAACACCAGCCAGACCCAGTTGCGGGGGGTGCCCGGGCTGTAGGGGGTGCCGTCGGGCTTGGTCTGGTCCCAGATGTGGGCGACCACCGCGGACATGTCGGTGAACCGCAGCGCGGCAGGGTTGTGCCCGCCGCCGGGGCGGACCGCCAGGGCCTGCGAGGTGAACCGGACGGCCTTGAGTGTCTGGCTGAACACCGAGCTTTTCGGGTGCTCGAGTTCGGCCCAGTCGACCAGCACCCGCCGCAGCCACACCTGCTCGATGCTGGCCAGCTCGGCGCGGCCGCCGATCTTGCGGCGCCGGTTCGCGGTGTAGTCCGAGCGGACCCCGCTCATGCGAAGGTCCAACACCCCGGTGGCGACCGGATCCGCGCCGCGGAACTCGGCGAAGCTGGTCCGCGCCGCCCAGACCAGCTCCTCGACCAGGCCCCGGCGCAGCCCCGCGGTGCCGCGAGAGCCAACTGGCCCGGGGACCAGGGCGGTGGTGTCGAGCCCTTCGTCGAGCAGGCTGGTGGCCCCGGCCCTGGCCAGCCCCTTCACCACCGCCCGGAGATGGGAGGGGTTGAGGACCCGCCCGATCCGGTCCCGGCGCTGCAGCGCACCCAGCATCTCCCAGCGCAGCAACTCCGGCAGCGGCAGCAGGGAGAACTGGTGGGCACCCAGAAACGGGGTCCGACCGACCGCCCAGCCCGACGCGGACCGCTCCCCGGCCCCCGCAGGGGCGGCGGCCAGGTCTTCGCGCCAGCGCTTCCAGTGGTACTCACACAATCCGCGCGCGTTCATCGCCGCGCCCAGACACCCCCCGACCAGGCAGTCCGGGACCACGGCGGTGCGCGGTATGGCGACCTGGGAGACCCACTGCGGCATCGACAGCCGCCCGGCCCGCTGGTATCGGTAGGCCCGCCACTGGTTGCTGTGCTGGCAACACAGTCCGCGCGCGCTGACCACCCCGGTGCAGCGCTGGCCCGCGCGCTCGACCTCGCAGTGCGGCCGCGGCCCGCCGATCCGGTGCACCTGCGGCACGAACGTGGCGGCGAACGTGTCGCTGTCCAGGCCGGACTCGCGTCGCTGCGCCTCACAGCCGCGGCAGAACCGGCCGCGTCCGGTAGCGACCATGATCGGGCAAGCGGTCGTGCGGCAGCGTGACGCCGCCGTGGCCGGGTTGTCCGGATCTCCGGTGAACAGCCACCACCGCTGCGCCCACTCCGGCTCACGCCAACCCCCTTCCGCCTGGGTGGTCAACCAGTCCTGCCAGCCCGCCGGCTCGCCGAACCGGCGACGGCGCGCCGCCCGGCTCGTCGAACCCACCAGCGTTGCCTCGCCGGCCGTGATGTCCCTGTCCGCGCTACTCATCGAGCACCTGCCGACACGACCGCGACGCGCTCGACCGCGTCGCGGGTGGCACGCTCGTCGATGTGCAGGTAGGGCTGCATCGATGCCGGCGAGACGTGGCCGAGCAGGTGCTGGACCACGTCGCGGTCCACCCCGGCGGCCAGCCAACGGGTCGCGGCGGTGTGCCGGAACAGGTGCGGGCGCACCCTGAACCCGGCCCGCTCGCCGAGACGGGCGAACATCTCGTGCACCGCCGGGTAGCTCATCGGCCGCCCCAGCGGCGGCCGGAACAGATTCACCAGCACCATGTCGGCCTCGGCCGCGGCTCCGACCTGGTCGCGTTCGCGCTGGTAGGCCGTGTAGTAGTCGACCAGCTCCGGGGTCACCGGCAGCACCCGCGGGAACCGTGACTTGGCCAGCGCGCCGTTGGCGTTGTCGGCGCGGCGGCGCACGTGCACGTGCGGTCCCTCGACCCGGCAGCCCAGCCCGAGCGAGGAGGCCAGCAGGTGCATGTCGGCCCGGCGCAGGCCCAGCGCTTCCCCGATCCGCATCCCGGTGCAGGCCAACAGCGCGATCAGGAACCGGTCCCGAGCCCGCGGCGCCAGCTCCAGCAGCCGCCCGATCTGGCCGTCGTCGAGGATCTCGACCCCCGGCGTCACGGTCGGGAACCGCAGCGTCGAGGCTGCGGCCGGGCGCCACTGCCCGTTCTCGCCGGTATCGAAGCCCGGCGGCAGATGCCGCCACCGCGCTGGTCCGGTCAACACCGACACCGTCCGGGCGGGCACCCAGCCGTGGGCGTGGCCGAAGCGCAGGAAGCTCGCTACCGAGGTCAGCGCCGCGTTCGCCGTGCCCCGCGACCGGAACCGAGGCGCCCGCCCGCGCTGCCGGCCGCGAGACGGTAGCGGCTCGCTGATCAGCCAGTCCTGGAACGCGCGCAGCCCGAGGAAACCGGGCTCGGCCCAGGCCAAGCCGTGCTCGGCGCAGTAGGACAGATACAGCGCGACGCGGGAGGCATAGAGGCGTTCGGTGTTCACCGACATCCCCCGACCGCGTAGCCCGGCCAGGAACGCACACGCCTCGGCGTGCAGGTCAAACTCGTCGGTGACGACCACCCAGGACGACGTCCCAGACCGTGAGATCGCGCGCTCGGCGCGGTAATCATTTCCCATGCGCGGACGCTATGAGCCGCGCCGGTGACCTCCCGGATATTCACATCCGGCACGTCCGGGTGACCGCCAACCAGGGTAGATTGCGCCAACGCGGCGCCGTCGGACCCGGGAACAGCGGACCGTCTAGGCCCGGGCCGGTTGAGCAACTCCAGCTGGCCCGGGCCGCCCCGCCCATGACGCCCACTCGGTGAGCGCGGCCAACCCACGCCAGTCGTGCCTGCGACCTTCCGGATACTCATCAGTCAACGCACCCCGTGCAGCCAGCACCGAAGATGCCTGACGAGATCAGCCACCCCGAGATAAGCC
>JAKDNL010000465.1 GCA_030451825.1 Pseudonocardia sp.
CGATCGACTTGGCCCGACACCTGCGGATCCGCTGTGCTCGGCCGAGCGGAGGCCCTCCCGGGCCCGGAAGGGCGCCTACCAGCCGGTATCATCTTGTTAGCTATGATCATTACCAGAGACGCCCAGCGGCCCCTCCGGCACGCACCCGCCCCCGGCCCGACCGCGCCGGTATGGGCGTGTCCGCCGACCGGGCCCCGCGCCGTACGCCCGATGACCGCGACCAGCACCGGACCCGGCCGGCCGGGGAGCAAACGCCCGGCCGGGCCGCGCCGTCCGCCGACGCGCACACCCGCGACGCCGGCGCGCAACCTCAGCTGACCGAGAGCGACCCGCGGGTGATCGTCAGGGCAAGAACCAGCACGACGATCCCGAACCCCCCGTAGATCAGGGCGTCGGCGGTCCGCCCGCGGATGGCCAGCAGGCCGACCCGGTCCGGCGGCAGGGCCAGCCGGAGTCCCGCCGCGGCCAGCGTCGCCAGCCCGAGCGTCGCCGAACCCTCGCGCCAGTGCTCGGTCAACACCCGCTGCATGCCGATCAGGGCCAGCGCGAGCACCAGCAGCAACGGCCAGTGCGTCGACAACCGTGCCCGCAGCGAGTGCCCCGACCAGCTGCTCACTCCGACAAGCTCCGTTCGGTTCTGATTCTCACTCCGACAAGCTCCGTTCGGCAGCCTCGACGACGTTGGTCAGCAGCATCCCGCGCGTCATCGGGCCGACGCCGCCGGGCATCGGGGCCAGCCGACCCGCCACCTCGGCGACCTCGGGGTCGACGTCACCGACCAGGCCGAGATCGGTACGGGTGACACCGACGTCGAGCACCGCCGCGCCCGGCTTCACCATGTCCGCCGTGATCAGCCCGGCCACCCCGGCCGCGGCCACCACCACGTCGGCGTCGCGCACGTGTGCGGCCATGTCCCGCGTGCCGGTGTGGCACAGCGTCACGGTTGCGTTCTCGCTGCGGCGGGTCAGCAGCAGGCCCAGCGGGCGGCCCACCGTCACGCCGCGGCCGATCACCGTGACGTTCGCGCCGTTCAGCTCGACCCCGAACCGCCGGGACAGCTCGACGATGCCGCGCGGGGTGCAGGGAAGCGGGCCGGGCTCGCCCAGCACGAGCCGACCCAGGTTCGTCGGGTGCAGGCCGTCGGCGTCCTTTCCGGGGTCCACCCGCTCCAGCGCAGCGCCCGAGTCCAGCCCCTTCGGCAGCGGCAACTGCACGATGAAGCCGGTGCACGTCGGGTCCGCGTTCAGCTCGTCGATCACGTCGGTGACCTGCGCCTGGGACGCGTCCGCGGGCAGCTCCCGCTGGAACGAGGTGATCCCGACCTTCGCGCAGTCGCGGTGCTTGCCGCGGACGTAGGCGTGCGAGCCGGGGTCGTCCCCGACCAGCACGGTCCCGAGCCCCGGGGTCACGCCGGCCGCGGCCAACTTCTGCACCCGGCCCGAGAGGTCCTCGAGCAGCTCCGCCAACGTCGCTTTGCCATCCATCACCCGTGCGCTCACGCCGTCATGCTCCCAGAGTGCGCCGGCGGCCACCCGGCACCGTCGAGGTGATACCCCGGCCACGCGTGGCGGACCTCACAGTGTGCCACCGGTCGGGGCGGTCGAGGTCGACACCCGTCCACGGACCTGTCCAGAGGATCAGGCGTGCATCGGAAGGAGGGGGAGAACCAGCTCCGAGCTGGGGATTCGACCGGGCCGCGTCACCGAAAGGTCGAGGTCCCGGTCTGCACTTTGGGAGGGGTCGAAACAATCTTGCCGAGAGCAGAATCACCGTGCCGGTGTCGGACCGGCCCGACTCGACAGGAGAACTTCATGAGCGTGGAGAGCGACACCGCGGGGGCTCACGCCGCCGCCGAAGCACCCCCGGCACCCCCTGCTCCCAACGTACTCACCATGGGCCTGATCACTTTCATCCCGGGCGGCATGATCCTGGGGCTGTGGTTCGTGGGCTACCTGCCCACCTCGGCACTGCCCGGCGGGATGATCCCGATCGTCCTGGCCTGCACCGGTCTGTACGAGTTGATCGCCACCATCGTGGCGCTGCGCGCGGGACAGAACGCGGTCGCGGCGGTCTTCGCCATCTTCTCCTCGTTCTGGATCAGCTTCGGCGTGCTGCTGCTGGCGCTGAACAACGGCTGGATCATCGACGCCACCACCGCGGGAGCGATCACCTCGGCCCAGTCGTTCCAGATCCAGGCCGCCTACCTGCTGTCGTACGCGGTCACGTTCGTCATGCTCTCGCTGTTCACCCTGCGCCTTCCGCTGGTGTTCACGACGGCCATCGTGTTGGTCACCATCACGTTCGTGCTGGCCTACCTCGGGGTCGCGCTCGGTGCGACCGGTCTGTTCCCGATCGCCGGAATCGTGACGTTCCTGTTCACCGCGATCTTCGCCTACATCTGTTTCGACTCGTTCAACCAGGACCTGGGCGGCAGAGCGATGTCGATGGGCAGCCCGATCCAGACATAGCCTCGCCCACCACGAGCACGCTCCGACCGATCGCGGGCCCCGCCGGTTCCGGTGGGGCCCGCGTCGTCGTCACCGGAAGTCCCGCGAGCGCACCGTGACCGCCAGCGGGAGCCGCTGCAGCCGGTCCGCGACCAGGTTCAGCACCCCCTCCGGGCTGCGCTCCAGGCGTCCCCGCACGAGCAGCGCCGCGCTGCCCAGCGCGACCGGGCGGTAGCGCGCCCACAACCCCTGTGAGCAGGTCACGTTCAGCATCCCGGACTCGTCCTCCAGGTTCACGAACGTCACCCCGCGCGCGGTCGCCGGACGTTGCCGGTGCGTCACCAGCCCGCCGACCAGCACCCGCGGGACAGCATCCGAACCCGACCGGCGCCCCACCTCGTCGAGGCGGTCGATCCGCACCGCGCCGAGGGTGTCCATCCGCTCGCGCAGGTGCTGCATCGGATGGCTCCGCGGGGAGACGCCGGTGGCCCAGACGTCGGAGACGGTCAGCTCGGCGTCGGTCATCCCGGGTAGCGCCGGGGCCTCGAGCCCGACCGCGCTGCCCGGCAGGTGTCCCGGGCGCACCGCGGCCACCACCCCGGCCGCCCACAGCGCCGAGCGCCGGTCCACCCCGAAGCAACCGAACGCCCCGGCCGTGGCCAGGGCCTCGGCCTGCGGACCGGTCAGCCGGACGCGCCGGGCCAGGTCGGCCAGGTCGTCGAACGGACCGGAGGCGTCGCGCTCGGCATCGATCGTCTCCGCGAGCTCGGCTCCGATCGTGCGCACCTCGGCCAGGCCCAGCCGGACGGCGTGGCCGCCGGCCGAGCCCGGGTCCGGCGCCAGCACCGCCTCCGCGCGCCCGTCGTTGACGTCCGGGTGGCGCACCCGGATCCCGTGCCGGCGCGCGTCGGCGACCAGCGACTGCGGCGAGTAGAAGCCCATCGGCTGGGCGTTGAGCAAGGCCGCGCAGAACGCGGCCGGGTGGTAGAGCTTGAACCAGGCCGAGTAGTAGACCAGCGCGGCGAAGCTGATCGAGTGACTCTCCGGGAAGCCGAAGTTGGCGAACGCCAGCATCTTCGTGAAGATCGATTCTGCGAGCTCGCCGGTGATCTGGTTGCCGGCCATCCCGGCGAAGAAGCGCTCGCGCAGGTTCTCCATCTTCTCGGTGGAGCGCTTGGCACCCATCGCCCGGCGCAGCTCGTCGGCCTCGGCCGGGGAGAACCCGGCCACGTCCACCGCGATCTGCATCATCTGCTCCTGGAACAGCGGGATGCCCAGCGTCTTGTCCAGCGCCGGTTTCAGCAGCGGATGGTCGTGCTCCCACTTCTCGAGGCCGTTGCGGCGGCGGATGTAGGGGTGCACCGAGCCGCCCTGGATCGGGCCGGGCCGGATCAGCGCGACCTCGACGACCAGGTCGTAGAACACCCGCGGGCGCAACCGCGGCAGCGTGGCCATCTGGGCCCGGGACTCCACCTGGAACACCCCGACCGAGTCCGCCCGGCAGAGCATCGCGTAGACCGCCGGATCGGACTCGCCCAGCTCGTGCAGCTCGACGTCGCGCCCGTCGTGGGCTGCCACCAGGTCCATCATCAGGTGCAGCGCGGTGAGCATGCCCAGCCCGAGCAGGTCGAACTTGACCAGCCCGGCCGAGGCGCAGTCCTCCTTGTCCCACTGCACGACGGTGCGGTCGGCCATCCGCGCCCACTCCACCGGCACCACCTCCGAGACCGGACGGTCGCAGATCACCATCCCGCCGGAGTGGATGCCCAGGTGGCGCGGGAAGCCGATCAGCTGCCCGGCCAGCTCGACCAGCTGATCGGGTATGTCCGTGTCTCCCCCACCCGCCCCGAGCGCTTCCACCTCGAGCGCGTGCCAGCGCTCGACCCGCTTGCTCCAGGCGTCCTGCTGGCCGGGCGAGAACCCGAGCGCGCGGGCGGTGTCGCGGACCGCGGAACGCGGCCGGTAGGTGATCACGTTCGCGACCTGCGCGGCATAGAGACGGCCGTAGCGCCGGTAGACGTACTGGATCGCCTCCTCCCGACGGCCGGACTCGATGTCCAGGTCGATGTCCGGGTAGCCGTCCCGGTCCGGGGACAGGAACCGCTCGAACAGGAGCCCGTGGTGCACGGCGTCGACTCCGGTGATGCCCAGCGCGTAGCAGACCGCGGAGTTCGCGGCCGATCCCCGGCCCTGGCACAGGATGTTCGCGCGAGCGCAGAACGCGACGATGTCGTGCACGATCAGGAAGTAGCCGGGGAAGTTCTTCTCCTCGATGATGTCCAGCTCGCGCAGCACGGTGTACGCGGCGAACGGGTGCTCGTCGGCGCTGCCGTAGCGGCGCATCAGGCCCTGCATCGTCAGCGCGCGCAGCCAGCTCGCCTCGGTCTCGCCCGGCGGAACGTCGAACGGCGGCAGGTCCGGCGCGACCAGGCGCAGCTCGAAGGCCAGCTCGCGACCCAGCTCCGCGGCGCGGGCCACCGCGCCGGGATGACGGGCGTCGAACCGCAGGGCCATCTCCGCGCCGCCGCGCAGGTGTGCCGTGCCCGCCGCGGGCAGCCAGGGATCGGCCTCGTCCAGGCTGCGCCGAGCCCGTACCGCGGCCACCGCCTCGGCCAGCGGTGCCCGGTCGGCACGGGCGTAGTGCGCGCCGGTCGTCGCCACCGTGGCGACCCCGGCCTCGTCGGCGAGCGCGGCGAGCGCGTCGTTGCGTTCGGTGTCGGTGGGCACGCCGTGCCGGGTGAGCTCGACGCGGACGTGCTCGCGACCGAAGTGGCGGACCAGTTCGTTCAGCGCCGCGGCGGCCGCGACCGGCCCGTCGCGTTCCAGAGCGCGCGGGACGGCGCCCTTGCGGCAGCCGGTGAGCACCACGACCTTCCCCGCGGTGTCGGTGACCACCTCCTCCAGGTCGTAGACCGGGCGGCCCTTCTCGGCCCCGCGCATCTGGGCGGTGGAGATCGTGCGGCACAGCGCCCGGTATCCCTCCGGGCCGCGGGCCAGCAACAGCAGGTGCTCGCCCTCCGGGTCAACCACGCCGTTCTGCGGGGCGGACAGGCCCATGCTCAGCTCGGCGCCGAAGACCGTGCGCACACCGAGCGCGCGGGCGGCGTCGGCGAAGCGGACCACGCCGTACATGCCGTCGTGGTCGGTGAGCGCGACCGCCTCCAGGCCCAGCTCGGCAGCCCGTTCGACCAGCTCCTCGGGATGGGCGGCGCCGTCGAGGAAGCTGAAGTTGGAGTGGCAGTGCAGCTCCGCGTACGGGCTGTGTCCTTCGGAGGAGTGGGGTCCTTCGGAGGAGTGGGGTCCTGCCTCGGCCCTCAG
>JAKDNL010000466.1 GCA_030451825.1 Pseudonocardia sp.
GGATCACCGCGAACGTCGTCGCGCCCGGCTTCGTCGACACCGACATGACCCGCGCGCTCGGCGACAAGCGCCGCGACGAGATCCTCGGCCAGATCCCGCTCTCGCGCTACGCCGACGTCGCCGAGGTCGCCTCCGCGGTGACCTGGCTCGGCTCGCCCGGCGCCGGGTACATCACCGGCGCGGTGATCCCGGTCGACGGCGGCCTCGGCATGGGCCACTAGAACTTCACACCTCCACCACCGAAGGGACGACATGGGACTGCTCGACGGCAAGCGGCTGCTGATCACCGGGGTGATCACGGACGCCTCGCTGGCCTTCCACGCCGCGAAGATCGCCCAGGAGCAGGGGGCCGAGGTCGTGCTGACCGGATTCGGCCGCATGCGCCTGGTCGAGCGGATCGCCCAGCGCCTGCCGAAGCCGGCCCCGGTCGTCGAGCTGGACGTGTCCGACCAGTCGCAGCTGGACTCGCTGGTCGAGCGGATCACCCCGCACCTGGGTGACGAGCCGCGCCTGGACGGGGTGCTGCACTCGATCGCGTTCGCGCCGGCCGGGGCGCTCGGCGAGGGCGCGTTCCTCAACGCCCAATGGGAGGACGTGTCCACCGCGATCCAGGTCAGCGCGTTCTCGCTGAAGTCGCTGGCGATGGCGTGCAAGCCGCTGCTCGGCCCGGGCGCCTCGATCGTCGGGATGGACTTCGACAACCGGCAGGCCTGGCCCGCCTACGACTGGATGGGCGTCGCGAAGTCCGCGCTGGAGTCGGTGACCCGGTACCTGGCCCGCGATCTCGGCAAGGACGGGATCCGGGTGAACCTGGTCGCGGCCGGGCCGGTGAAGACGATGGCCGCCAAGTCCATCCCCGGGTTCTCCGCATTCGAGGACGTCTGGGACAAGCGGGCTCCGCTGGGCTGGGACATGGGCGACCCGGTGCCCGTCGCGAAGACCGTGTGCGCGGTGCTCTCGGACTGGATGCCGACCACGACCGGCTCGATGGTGATGGCCGACGGCGGCGTGCACGCCGTGGGTGTGTAATCACGGGGTGCCCGAACAGTTCGACGCCATCCTGCTCCTGTCCTTCGGCGGCCCGGAGGCTCCGGAACAGGTCCGCCCGTTCCTGGAGAACGTGGTACGCGGACGGGGCGTGCCCCCGGAGCGTCTCGACGCCGTCGAGGTGCACTACCAGCACTTCGGCGGTGTCTCTCCGATCAACGCCCGGAACCGGGAGCTGGTCGCGGCGATCTCCGCGCGCACCGAGTTGCCGGTGTATTTCGGCAACCGCAACTGGACGCCCTACGCCGAGGACGCCGTCGCCGAGATGGCCCGGGACGGGGTGCGTCGCGCGCTGGTGTTCGCCACCAGCGCCTACGGCGGCTACTCGGCCTGCCGGCAGTACCACGACGACATCGTCCGGGCCCGCGAGGCGGTGGGGGAGAGTGCTCCGGAGCTGGTGAAGCTGCGGCACTTCTTCGACCACCCCGAGTTCGTGGCCGCAGGCGCCGACGCCGTGGGCGCGGCCTGGGCGCGGCTGCCGGCCGAGCAGCGCGACGGCGCCCGGTTGGTGTTCACCGCGCACTCCATCCCGACCTCGGCCGACGAGGCCGCCGGCCGTCCGGGCGAGGGTGGGCACCGCTACTCGCGCCAGGTCGCGGAGGCCGCGGCGCTGGTGGCGGCCGCCGTGGGCGTCGACGACTTCGACGTCGTCTGGCAGTCGCGCTCCGGCCCGCCGCAGGTGCCGTGGCTCGAGCCGGACATCGTCGACCACCTGGACACGGTGCACGCCAAGGGCGTCCCGGCTGTGGTGATCGCGCCGGTCGGGTTCGTCTCGGACCACGTCGAGGTGGTGTGGGATCTGGACAACGAGGCCCTCGAGCACGCGACCGAGCTCGGCATGGGCCTGGCGCGGGCGGCCACCGCCGGCCCGGACCCGCGCTTCGCCGACATGGTGATCGAGCTGGTCGGGGAGCACGTGTCCGGCGTCCCGGCACGGCGGTTGAGCACCGTGCCGTCCGGGGGATGTACCACCAACGGCGAGCCCTGCGCCGTCGACTGCTGCCTCCCGGTCCGCCGACCGCCGCGCTGAGTCACGGCGACCGGACCGTCACGAGCGACGCGGCATGGCATTGTGTCGCCGGATCGACGACGATGAGGCGTCGCTCGATCCCCGTCGCGCGCCGGCGAGCCGGTGAGTGACGCGCCCTTGCCGTCGGAGGGGGAGGTGAGCGCCACGATGCGTCATTCGGGACCGACCGATGTGCACCCGCTGCAGGGCGACACCCGTGGCATCGTGGGCCCGGTCCGGCTCTCCCGTGCCGCGTCGCTGAACCGGTATCCCGCGCGGGGCCCGCTGGACGGGCTGGTGGGCCAGTTCTGGGCGGTGCGGTGGTCACTGCCGGACGGGGTCGAGCACACCCAGGCGGTGCTGACCCACCCGGGCGTGAACATCAGTGTGGGCAGCGCCGAGGCCGAGCCGGAGCGGATCGAGGCCGGGGTCCACGGGGTCGTCACCCGTGATCTGTTCAACCGGGTGCTGCGCCGGAGCGGCTGGACGGTCGGGGCGCGGGCGGCCCCGGGCGGGATCGGGGCGTTCCTCGCCGTCCCGGCCCAGGAGGTGACCGACCGGGTCGTCGGCGTCGACTCACTCGGGCTCGACGAGCCGGAGCTGGTGGCGGCGATGACGGCGACCGAGGACGAGGCCGGGCGGGTCGACATCCTCGCCGCCGCGCTGACGTCATCGCTGGAGCGCGCCGACCCGGCGCGGGTCGCTGCGGCCCGCGATGTCACCGGTGTTGCGCGGCTCGCCGAGACCGACCGTCACCTGCGGCGCGTCGAGCAACTCGCCGAGGCGGCCGGGATCGGGGTGCGCTCGCTGCAACGGCTGTTCCGGGAGCACGCCGGGGTGTCCCCGACCTGGGTGCTGCGCCGCTACCGGCTGCTCGACGCCGCCGAGCGTGTCCGGGCCGGCGAGCCCGTGTCCTGGGCCGAGGTGGCCCGTGAGCTGGGATTCGCCGACCAGGCGCACCTGGTCCGCGACTTCCGGTCGGCGCTGGGGGAGACGCCGGCGGTCTACGCAAGGGCCCGGCAGCGAGAGGGCTCCGCCGGCGCCGTGCAGGAGTGATTTCCGAACCTGTTGCGCAGAAGGCAACGGGCCTGCCGGGGCGTTGACCGCCTCTCGGGTTTCCGGCGGATGACCTGCCGATCGTTGCGTCCCCGGGCCGGAAAGAGTCTCTTGACACGCGCTCCCGGTGACCCCATTGTGTTGCGTACAGAAGAACATCGTTGCCCGTAGAGCAACACGCGCCGATGGCTCCACGATGGCCCCGGCCCCTCCCGTGTGTCGCACCCGCCCCGAGGGCGGGTCATCTCCCCTGGGCGACATCGCCAGAACTCAGCAGGAGCGCCGCCATGGCCACACAGCCCCGCATCGTCCTCATCGGAGCCGGCATCGTCGGGTGCGCCCTGGCCGATGAGCTCACCCTCCGCGGATGCACGCACGTCACCGTCCTCGACCAGGGGCCGCTGTTCACCACCGGCGGTTCCACCTCGCACGCCCCCGGGCTGGTGTTCCGGACCACCGGCGACCGCACGATGACCCGGCTCGCCGACGCCACCGTGGCCAAGTACTCCCGGACCACACTCGACGGTGCCCGCTGCTTCCGTCCGCTCGGTGGGCTGGAGGTCGCGAGCACCCCGGAGCGCCTCACCGACCTGCACCGCCGCCACGGCTGGGCCGCCGCGTCCGGCATCGCGTCCCGCATGATCGACGCCTCCGAGTGCGCGACGCTGCACCCACTGATCGACCCGTCGACGATCCTCGGTGGCCTGCACATCCCCGGCGACGGGCTCGTCTCCCCGGTCGCCGCCGCCGAAGCCCAGGCCAGGGCCGCGACCGCCCGGGGCGCGACGTTCCTCGGGCACCGTCGCGTCACGGCGATCGAACGGTCCGGCGGCCGGGTCCGGGCCGTGCGCACCAGCCTGGACGAGCGGTTCGAGGCCGACATGGTGGTGTCCTGCGCAGGGATGTGGGGCCCGCTGGTCGGCGGGCTGGCCGGGGTGACGATTCCGCTGGTCCCGATGGCGCACCAGTACGCGGTCACCTCGCCGGTCGCCGCGCTGGACGCGGTGCACGCGCTGGAGTCGCTGACCGGCCGCGCCGACGCGTCGTTGCCGATCCTGCGCCACCAGGACGCCGACCTGTACTTCCGCGAGCACGGCGACCGGATCGGGATCGGCGCCTACGGGCACCGTGCGATGCCGATGGACCCGCTCGAGCTCGACATCCAGGACCCGAACACGACGATGGCATCCGAGCGCACGTTCACCGCAGAGGACTTCGACCCGTCCTGGGACGCGGCGCTCGCGCTGCTGCCGGCGTTGGGCGAGACCAAGGTCGAGGAGGGGATCAACGGGGTCTTCTCCTTCACCCCGGACGGGATGCCGTTGCTCGGCGAGCACCCCGACCTGGCCGGGTTCTGGTCGGCGGAGGCCGTGTGGATCACGCACTCGGCGGGGGTCGCGGAGGCCGTCGCGGAGTGGATGACGACCGGCCGTCCGGCCGTCGGAGGTGAGCCGATCGACCTCTCGGGCACGCACCTGGACCGGTTCGACCCGGCGATGCTGGAGCCGGAGACGGTGCGGGCGCGATCCTGCCGGGCGTTCGACGAGGTCTACGACATCGTGCACCCGCACGACCCGCCGGCTGTTGCGCGCCCCGTGCGCACCAGCCCGTTCCACTCGCGGCAGGTGGAGCTGCGCGCCGTGTTCGGGGAGGGCGCGGTGTGGGAGCGCCCGATGTGGTTCGAGGCGAACGCGAGCCTGCCGGAGGTCTGCGAGATAACCCGCCGCCGCGGCTGGGCGGCCCGGAACTGGTCCCCGGTCGCGGGCGCCGAGGCGCTGGTGACCCGCCGCGCGGCCGGGCTCTACGACCTCACGCCCCTGCGACGCGTCGAGGTCACCGGCCCGCACGCGCTCGAGTTCCTGCAGCGCCTCACGACCAACCAGCTCGACCGCCCGGTCGGCACCGTGACCTACACACTGATGCTCGACGAGGGCGCCGGCATCCGCGCCGACCTCACCGTCACCCGGGTCGGGCCGGAACGGTTCGCGCTCGGGATCACGAACCGTCTCGACGTCGCCCTGCTGCGTTCCTACACGCGACCCGGCGTGACGATCCGCGACGTCACGGAGGAGACCTGCTGCCTGGGCCTGTGGGGGCCGAAGGTCCGCGACGTGCTCGACGGTCTCGTGCCGGAGTCCGCGCAGCGCCTCGGGTTCTTCAAGGCGGCCGAGTTCTCGGTCGGGGCGGTGCCGGTCACCGGGCTGCGGGTGTCCTACGTGGGCGAGTACGGCTGGGAGCTCTCGACCGCGGCCGAGCACGGGGAAGCCCTGTGGGACACGATCTACGCCGCCGGAGCCCGGCACGGCCTGGTCGCCTCCGGGCGGCACGCGTTCTCCTCGCTGCGGATGGAGAAGGGCTACCGCTCCTGGGGCACCGACATCAGCACCGAGCACGACCCCGACGCCTCCGGCCTCGGCTTCGCGGTGAACATGGACAAGGGCCCGTTCCTCGGGCGGGCCGCGCTGCACCAGCGGCGTCTCGCCGGGCCGCCCACCCGCTCGCTGGCCACGCTCGTCCTCGACGACCCGCAGGCCGTCCTGTTCGGACAGGAGCCGGTCTACGTCACCCGTGCGCGGGTAACAGGGGCCGGGCGGCGGCTTTACCCGCCGCCCCGGGGGGGGGGGGGGGGCCGGGGGGG
>JAKDNL010000467.1 GCA_030451825.1 Pseudonocardia sp.
TGCGGATCGAAGTCCACCAGCAGGACCTTGCGGCCGTACTCGGCCAGCGCCGCCCCCAGGTTGATGGTCGAGGTGGTCTTGCCGACGCCGCCCTTCTGGTTCGCCACAGCGATCACGCGGGCGGGTCCGTGGCTGGTCAGTGGGATGGGTTCGGGAGCGCTCAACCGATGTCTTCCTCTCCCCGGCGTCTGGTCCTCGCCGGCCGCGCCGTCTGTAGCAGGGCCGGCGGCGGCAGTGCCGGAGCCGTCGGTGTCCGCCGGTCGCGCGGAACGCGTCGGGTCCATGCGATCTCCGGTCTCCTCGTGGGGTGTCGTACCGGGTTCGATCCCGCCCCGCAATGTAGGAAACGCCCCCACGTGCAGCAACGCGCCTCGCCGTGCGCGTAGCGATCTGTTCGAACACGGTACCGGGACGGCCGAACACCCCGACCCCGACCCCCGTTCGGAGCAGTGCCGGTTCTACCCGTTGGTGACGGACACGTTGCCGGTCGTGCTGCGGGCGGAGATCCGGTGCTCAGCGCCCGGGGTGTCGGCGACCTCGACCCGGCTGTTGCCGGTCTGCACCTGCGCCTGCACCTGGTAGGCGGGCCCGGCCGGCACCCGGACGTCGACGTTGCCGGTGCTCGCCTCCGCGTCGACGGTCGGTGGCGCGGCCGCGAACCGCAGCGACACCTGCCCGGTCGTCGCCCGGGCCGTCACCGGGGCCGCGCCCAGCCCGGTCCCGCTGATCCGGCCGGCGGTCGCGGTGAGGTCCTGAGCGCCGGTCAGGTCGTCGACGTCGATGTCACCGGCGGTGACGTCGGTGCGGGTGGAGGTGGCGGCCGGGACGGTCACGACGAGGTCGGTCGTGCACCGCTCGTCGTCGTCCGGGCAGCGCGCGGTGATCGTCAGGGTGTTCCCGGACACCGACTGCGTGAACTCCGGCTTCGCCTCGCCGCTCCACCGCAGCGTGCGCTGGACCTGGGCGGAGCCGTCCGGGCCGGGGCGCAGGTCGACCGACCCGGCTTCGGCCTCGATCTCCACGCGGTCGACGGCGCCGAAGCCCTCGGTGGCCGACTCGGTCTGCTCCCGGTCCGCCGACCCGCACCCGGCGAGCACCGTCGTCGCGGCGACCAGCACGGCGGCGGCACCGAACCGCCCGCGCGCCGACGCCGGGACAGGACGGGAGAACAGGAACCGGAGGGAACGCTGACGGTGCGACATCGGTGTCAGACCGTAGCGGGCGTTCAGTCGCTCGGAGCGCCGGCGTAGCCGGACAGGCCGTCGAGAACGGCCGCCAGCACCCGGTCCGGCTGGCCCTGCAGGTAGAAATGCCCGCCGGGCAGCACGGTGAGCCGGAACCCGGCCGGGGCGACATCGGCCCAGCGCTCGACGTCGGACGGCGCGGCGGCCGGGTCGTCCGCCCCGGCCAGTGCCTCGACCGGGCAGGTCAGCGGCGGCCGCGGTTCGTGGGTGTAGGTCTCCGCCGCCCGCAGGTCGGCCCGATAGGCCGGCAGGACCAGCTCGCGCATCTCCGGTTCGTCGAGGACCCGCGTGTCCGTGCCGCCGAGGGCGCGCAGCCGGGCCACCAGCTCGTCGTCGGTGCCGAGGTGGGTGCTCTCCCGCGGTGGCACCGTGGGGGCCATCCGGGCCGAGACCACGAGGCGGATCGGCGCGGCGGGCAGGCGGCGGGCCACCTCGTAGCCGAGGGTCGCGCCGAGGCTGTGCCCGAACAGCACGATCCGGCGCACGTCACCGGCGGCGCGTTCGGCCTCCAGCGCCTCCACCACGCCGTCGGCCATCGCCCGGGCGTCGCCGAGCGGGTCCTCCCCGATGCGGCTCTCCCGCCCCGGGTACTGCACGGCGGTGAGCTCGGCCCACTCCGGCAGCGCCGCGCCCCACGGACGGAAGAACGTCGCCGTGCCGCCGGCGTGCGGCAGGACCACGACGCGGACCCCGGCGTGCGGACGGGGGTGGGGCACCTTGAGCCAGCGGCTGCGGTCCCCGCCTCGGTCGGTCGTCACGATCGATCCCTTTCGATGTCTCGCCCACTCCGCCACACCGTGACGCCCGGTCGGCGACGGCCGCCGCGGCCCGTCGGGCACCCTCACCCACGGGCACGCGGGTGCGCGGTCGCGTAGACCTCGCGCAGCGTGTCCACGGTGACGTGGGTGTTGATCTGGGTGGTGCGCACCGACGCGTGCCCGAGCAGCTCCTGGACGACCCGGACGTCGGCGCCGCCGGAGAGCAGGTGGGTGGCGAAGCAGTGCCGCAGCGTGTGCGGGGAGACCACCGAGTCCAGTCCGGACGCCTCGGCCGCGCCGCGCAGGACGTGCCAGGCGCTCTGCCGCGACAGCCGGGCCCCGCGGGCGTTGAGCAGCAGCGCGGGGCTGCCGGTTCCCTTCTGCGCCAGCACCGGCCGGGCACGGACCAGGTAGGCGTCGACGGCGGCCAGCGCGGGCCGCCCGACCGGCACGATCCGCTGCTTGTTCCCCTTGCCCTGCACCAGGATCGTCCGGCTCTCGGGGTCGAGGTCGTCGAGGTCGGCGCCGACGGCCTCGGAGATCCGGGCGCCGGTGGAGTAGAGCAGCTCGAGCAGGGCGCGGTCCCGCAGCGCCACCGGCCCGTCGCCGACGCAGCCGGCCAGCAGCTGCTCCACCTCATCGACGGTCAGCGTCCGCGGCAACCGTGAGGGCAGCGACGGCGGCCGCACGCCGGCCGCGACGTCGGCCCCGATCAGCCCCTCCGCGGCGGCGAAGCGATGCAGGCCGCGCACCGCGGCCAGCGCCCGCGCCGTCGACGACGCGGCCAGCGGCGCCTCCCCGGTGCGCAGGGCGGTGACGAACGCCGAGACGTCACGTTCCCGGACCGCGCCCAGGTCGTCGATCCCGGCCCCGGACAGGTGCTCGGCGTAGCGGCCGAGGTCCAGGGTGTAGGAGCGCAGGGTGTTGGCCGCGCGGCCGCGCTCCACCGCGAGGTGGCCGAGATAGGCCTCGACCACCCGTGCCGGCTCGGTGGAGCGGACCACGACGTCCGGCCTCAGTCCTGCAGCGCCGGGACGACCTCGCGCTCGAACATCTCGATGCCCGAGCGGTCGTAGGCGGCCTCCGGGAAGTAGAGGATCGCGTAGGTCATGCCCTTGTTCTTCAGCGCGGTCAGGTTCTCCACGATCTGCTCGGGGGTGCCGCACGCGGGCATGCCCCGGAACGCGCGCAGCGCACCCTCGGCCTTCTCCTCCCCCACGACCGGCGCCAGCCGCGCCTTCAGCGTCTGCAGCCGCTCCTCGACCTCGGCCTCGGTGGACCCGATCGCGACGTTGTAGTTCGCCGAGCGGACGATCTGCTCGAAGTCGGTGCCGACGTCGCGGCAGTGCCCGGCCAGGATCTCGGACTTGTGCGCGAAGCCCTCCGGGGTGCCGTCGAAGTTCGTGTACTGCGCGTACCTCGCGGCGATCTTGAGCGTGACCTTCTCCCCGCCGCCGGCGATCCAGAGCGGGATGCCGCCGGGCTGCAGCGGCTTCGGGGCCACGATCGCGTCGTCGACCTGGTAGTACTTCCCGTCCAGCGACGCGCGGCCCTGCTGCCAGGCCTGCCGGAAGATCTGCACACCCTCGTCGAGCCGCCCGAGGCGCTCGCCGGGCGGGGGGAAGCCGTAGCCGTAGGCGCGCCACTCGTGCTCGTACCAGCCGCCGCCGATGCCCATCTCGACCCGGCCCCGGGAGATGATGTCGCAGGTGGCGGCGACCTTCGCCAGATAGGCCGGATTGCGGTAGGCCATGCAGGTGCACATCTGGCCGAGGCGGACCCGCTCGGTGGCGGCGCCGAACGCGGCCATCAGGCTCCACGCCTCGTGGCAGGCCTCCTCGGTCGGCCGCGGCACCGTGTGGAAGTGGTCGTAGACCCACACGGATTCGAAGGCACTGCCCTGGTCGGCGTACTGGGCGACGTCGCGCATGACGTCCCACTGGTCGGCCGGGTCGATCCCGACCAGGTCGAGTCGCCATCCCTGGGGCACGAAGAGTCCGAAGCGCATGCCGGCGAGCCTATCCAGGACCCCCGACAGCCACCCGGGTCGGCCGTTGCGGCCCTGAGCCCGGACCGCTACTCGTCCCCGTCGCGCCGCATGGCGAAGCGCTCGGGGCGGTCCTGCCACGGCGCGTCGACGGGCCGCGGATCGGCGTCACCGGCACGCACCGCCTGCACGGCCAGCAGACCAGACACCGACACCGCGTTGACGATCTCGCCGGTGAACACCATCGCCACGGCCTCGGCCAACGGGATCCAGCGCAGCTCGAGGTCGGCCTCCTCGTCGTCGCCCATGTCCGGGCGGCCGACCTCGCTGACGTCGCGGGCCAGGTAGACCCGCACCGACTCGTCGGAGAATCCCGGCGAGGGCACGACGTCGAGCAGCACCGACCAGTCCTGCGCGGCCAGCCCGGCCTCCTCGGCCAGCTCCCGCCCGGCCGTCACCGACGGGTTCTCCCCCGCCACGTCGAGCAGCCCGGCCGGGAGCTCCCAGAGCCGGCGGCGCACGGCGTGCCGGTACTGGTGCAACATCATCACCCGGCCGGAGTCGTCCAGCGCGGCGATCGCGACGGCGCCCGGGTGCTCCAGGATCTCCCGGGTCGCGACCCGCCCGCCCGGCATGACCACACGGTCCGAACGCAGCGCCATCACGCGCCCGGAGTAGATGTCGGTGGCCGAGCGGACCGGGAAGTCGTGCTCACCGGGCTTCGTCACCGTGACCGGGCCTCCGTCGTCGCGTCCTGCTCCGCCTCGACGGCAGCGGGCGCCGCGTCCCCAGCCGTGCCCGCCGCCCCGTTGGACCGCCCCCGCGCGGGCAGCTCCACCGGCAGCCGGTCCTCGGCCCGGTAGCGCAGCGCCGCCTTCACGAACGCCGCGAACAGCGGGTGCGGGCGGGTCGGACGGCTCTTGAGCTCGGGGTGCGCCTGGGTGCCGACGAAGAACGGGTGCGTCCCGGACGGGAGCTCCACGAACTCGACGAGCGTGCCGTCCGGGGACGTGCCGAACACCAGCCCGGCGGAGCCGAGCCGTTCCCGGTAGGCGTTGTTCACCTCGTAGCGGTGCCGGTGCCGCTCGGAGATCTCCCGGGTGCCGTAGGCGTCGGCGGCGATCGTGCCGCGTTCGAGCACAGCCGGGTAGGCACCGAGGCGCATGGTGCCGCCCATGTCCCGCTCGCCGGCGACGACGTCGCGCTGCTCGTCCATCGTGGAGACCACCGGGTGCGGGGTGTCCGGGTCGAACTCGGTGGAACTCGCGCCGTCGAGCCCGGCGATGTCGCGGGCCACCTCGATCACCATGCACTGCAGGCCCAGGCACAGCCCGAGCGTCGGGATCTTCCGCGTGCGGGCGTGCCGGATCGCGCCGAGCTTGCCCTCGATGCCGCGGATGCCGAACCCGCCGGGCACCAGCACCGCGTCGACTCCGTCGAGCGCCTCGGCCGCGCCGGCCGGGGTCTCGCAGGTGTCCGAGGCGACCCAGCGGATGGCGACCTTGGCGTGGTGGGCGAACCCGCCCGCGCGCAGCGCCTCGGTGACCGAGAGGTAGGCGTCGGGCAGGTCGACGTACTTGCCGACGAGCGCGATCGTGGCCGTCTCGTGCGGGTGGTGCACGCGGTCGAGCAGGTCGCCCCAGACCGTCCAGTCGACGTCGCGGAACGGCAGCCCGAGCCGGCGCACCACGTAGGCGTCGAGGCCCTCGCGGTGCAGCACCTTCGGGATGTCGTAGATCGACGGCGCGTCCGGGCAGGC
>JAKDNL010000468.1 GCA_030451825.1 Pseudonocardia sp.
ATCACCGGGCGCATCTATTCGCCACTGCCGTTTGTCGCCTATATGGCCGGGGCGGCCGTCGCCGTTGCCGGCTCGTTCTTCATCATGGCCGCGAGCGATCCGGGGCCACCACGGACCCCGGCCCCCGGCCGGGAGAGCGGCGGCGGTCTGTTCGGCGGACTCCTCGGAGGTGGCTCGTGATCTCGCGGACGGTACGGATCCAGCTCCTCGCGCTGCTGCTGGTCGCGATCGTCGGGGTCGGCTACACCGGGTTCCGCTACGGCGGCCTGGACCGGGTCTTCGGTGCGACGACCTACCCGGTCACGGTGCAGCTGGCCGAGTCCGGTGGCATCTTCACCGGTGCCGACGTCACCTACCGCGGTGTCAGCGTCGGGCGGGTCGGCCCGCTGACGCTGACCGACGACGGCGTGAACGTCCAGCTCGACATCGACAACTCGGCGCCGTCGATCCCGGCGGACACCGCGGCGGAGGTCCACAACCTCTCGGCGATCGGCGAGCAGTACGTGGACCTGCAGCCCGGCCCGGAGGGCGGCCCGACGCTGGCCGCCGGGTCGGTCGTGCCGGTGAACCGGACGACGACCCCGGTCGGCGTCGAGGAGCTGGTGGTCAACCTGGACGACTTCGTCAAGTCGGTGCCGCTGGACTCGCTGCGCACGGTCGTCGACGAGGCGGGCAAGGGGTTCGCCGGCACCGCCCAGCCGCTGCAGCAACTGCTCGACACCACGGGCCAGTTCAGCCAGGCCGGCATCGAGGCGCTGCCCCAGACCACGGCCCTGATCCGGGACACCCGCCCGGTGCTGACCACCCAGAACGAGATCGCCCCGCAGTTCAAGGAGTTCAGCTCGAGCCTGGCCCAGGTGACCGAGCAGCTCAAGCAGTCCGACCCGGACCTGCGCCGGGTCATCCAGAACGCCCCCGCGGCGGGAGACCAGATCAGCGGTCTGCTGCGGGAGAGCGGGCCGGGCCTGGGCGAGTCGCTGGCCAACCTGCGCCAGACCTCCGAGCTGCTCGAACCGCGCCAGGCGGGGCTCAAGCAGGTCCTGTCGACCTATCCCGGACTGGTCGCCATCGCGCCGAACGTGGTGCCCGGCGACGGCACGGCCCACCTGGGTCTGGCCCTCAACATCAACAACCCGCCGGTGTGCACCCGCGGCTACGACACCACGACGCGGCGCAGTGCCCAGGACGTCTCGGAGGTTCCGGTGAACTCCGCGGCCTTCTGCGGCGAGCCACCCGGCAGCCCGACCAGCGTCCGGGGGATGCAGAATGTTCCCCGGGCGGAGACCCCCATGCCGTCCGACGATGCAGGTGACAGACCGGCCCCGGCCCCCGCGGCCGGCCCGGATCCCGGCACGACCGGTGGTCCGACCTCGGCGCCGGCCCTCGTCACCGACTTCGCCCAGATCCTGGGCGGTGCCTGACGGCTGTGCCCCCGCAGCCCGAGGAGGTAGCTCCCCATGTCCGTTCCCACCGATGAGCGTCCGCCGCCCGAGTCCCCGCCCCCACCCCCGGCGCCCTCCGGGCCGCTGGCGCGCGCGCTGCCGATCGCCTCGGTCGTCGCCGCGGTGCTCGCCCTCGTGTTCGGCGCTCTCTGGCTGATCTCTCTGAACAGCGACTCGGTCACGATCGCCTCCGATCGGGACGCGGTGCTCCGCGACGCCCGGCAGGCGGTGCTGAACCTGAACACCCTGGACTACCACAACGCCGACGCCGGGCTGGACCTGTGGATCCAGTCCTCCACCGGGTCGGTGCGCGACGAGTTCGAGAAGAACCGCGAGGCCTACGCCAAGCTGGTCACGCAGCAGAAGCGGACCACCAGCGCGACCGTCTCGGACGCCGCGGTCGAGGAGCTCGACGAACGGGCGGGCGTGGCCCGCGTGCTGGTCGGCGTCGACGTGACCGTCACGCCGGAGGGTCAGGAGCCCAAGGTGACCCGCCAGCGGATCGAGGCGGAGATGACGAAGACGCCGGACGGCTGGAAGGTCAGCGCGCTCGACCCGCTGCTGACGCCCGGCGCGGGCGGCTAGCTCGGCCCCGCTCCACGCATCCCGGCCTCCGGGCCATCCACGAGGTCGACCGACACCAGGAGGTCACCGCCATGTCCACGAACCGCCGCCGTCCGACCGGGGCGTCCCGCCGCCCGCAGGTGGCCGGGCACCCGCGCACCGCGGGCCCCTCCGAGGGCACCGAGGCACCGGAGGGCGTCCAGGGCACGCTGGCCGTCGAGGAGCGGACGGGCACCCGCCCGGGTGTCGACCGGTCCGGCACGGACCGGCCCGACGCCGCGCCCCCGACCACGACACGGGAACCGATGGCGCCCGTCGGTGGGAGCTCCCCAGGCGACAGTGGCGCCGCGGGCGCCGGTGCGTCCGGCGAGCCGGCCGCCGCGGGCCCCGGGACGGCGGAGGCCGCCGGAGCCGGGAGCGACCCGACGGAGCCGGGGGCGCCCGCGGCCGGTGGCTCCGGCGACGCCACGCGACGCCCGCGCGGCAGGCGGCGCATCCCGCTGCCGTCCGCACCGGCGACCCGTCGCGGCACCGCCGTGCTGCTCGCGGTGACCGTCCTGCTCACCGGGGTCGCCGTGTTCTTCGCGGTGTCCTGGTTCGGTATGCGCTTCACCGGGTCGGCCACGAACACCGCACTCAGCGACGTCGGGACGACCGCGACGGTCAGCGAGCAGATCGGGGACGCGGCGACGAAGGTGTACTCCTTCGACTTCGCCCGCCTGGACCAGGCCGAGGCCGATGCCCGCGCCGGCATCACCGCGCCCTTCGACCAGCAGTTCGACGAGATCTTCGGCAACGTGCGCCAGCTCGCCCCCAAGCAGCAGGCCGTCGTCACCGCGACCGTGCCGAAGTCGGCGGTCGCGAGCATCGAGGGTGACCGGGCGACGGTCTACATGTTCGTCGACCAGGTGATCACCCGCGTGGACGACACCGGCAAGAAGGTCGAGGGTGGCGCCGCGGCGCGGCTGCGGGTCGACGCGCAGCACGTCGACGGCCGCTGGAAGATCTCGGGGATGTCCCCGGCCTGACCTCGGCCTCCGGCACGCCGGTCCCCCGGACCCCGCCCACCGCGGGGCCGGGGACCTCGCGTATTCTCGGTTCCAGTTCCACCGAAGACCGCAGGTCTGCGCCCGCGAGGGCGTACGAAGGCCCCGTCACGTGCGGGCGGCCCGCGCAGGAGGACGAGGCCGGATCCGGGCGCTTCAGTCAGTCGCCCGCCCCTGTACGCCCCGTGCTCACTGCGCACGGGGCGTTCGTCGTATCTCGGGTCGGAAGCGGTGGTCCGCACACCACCCGAGAGGAGGCAGGGATGGCCCGACCCGACAAGGTCGCGGCGGTCGACGAGATCGCCAACCGGTTCCGGGATGCGTCCGCATCGGTGGTCACCGAGTACCGCGGACTCAGCGTCGCGAAGCTCGGCCAGCTGCGTCGTGACCTGGGCGACGGGGCGAGCTTCCGCGTCGCCAAGAACACCCTGGTCAAGCGCGCGGCGGAGGACGCCGGAGTGCAGGGCCTGGACGGCCTGCTCGCCGGACCGACGGCGATCGCGTTCATCGAGGGCGAGCCGGTCGACGCCGCGAAGGCGATCAAGCGTTTCGCCAAGGACAACCCTGGTCTGACGATCAAGGGCGGCTACATGGACGGGCGTCCCCTGTCCACGGCCGAGGTCAACCAGCTCGCCGACCTGGAGTCCCGCGAGGTCCTGCTGGCGACGCTGGCCGGAGCCATGAAGGCGAACCTGTCCAAGGCCGCCGCCCTGTTCGCCGCGCCGGCCTCGCAGGTCGCGCGGATGACGCAGGCCCTGGCCGACAAGCAGGCCGCCGAGAGCTGATCCGCACCGTCGTACCACTCGGGGCGATCACTCAGCCACGCACTCACCACCATCTTTTCGAAGAAAGGACCGCCACCATGGCGAAGCTGTCCAGCGACGAGCTGCTCGACGCGTTCAAGGAGCTCACCCTCATCGAGCTGTCGGACTTCGTGAAGAAGTTCGAGGAGACCTTCGACGTCACCGCCGCCGCCCCGGTCGCCGTCGCGGCCGCCGGCCCGGCCAACGGGGGCGAGGCCCCGGCCGCCGAGGAGGAGAAGGACGAGTTCGACGTCATCCTCGACGGTGCCGGCGACAAGAAGATCCAGGTCATCAAGGTCGTCCGTGAGGTCGTCTCCGGCCTGGGCCTGAAGGAGGCCAAGGACCTCGTCGAGGCCGCGCCGAAGGCGCTGCTCGAGGGCGTTGCCAAGGACGCGGCCGAGGCCGCCAAGGCGAAGCTCGAGGAGGCCGGCGCGAAGGTCTCCGTCAAGTAGGTACCTGACGGAGCCCCACGCGGGCACCACGCACGACGAGAGGGGCGGGACCCACACCGGGTCCCGCCCCTCGTCGCATGCCCGCCCAAGAGCCGTTCTCCCGCTGTCCCGCAGCGGCGTGTCGGGGAATACACCCTCGACCGTTCGGCGTTCTTTCGCTGCGCCGCCGCCCCGAGAAGCTCCCGGTGGGCGGAGCGAGGAGCCGGTCGTCCCGCAGAAGGAACCACTCGACGACGAGTGGAGGCTTGACTCGGTGCGCCTGGCAGGTCACTCTTAGGTCTCGATGGTTGCCTTACTGCTTGAGTCGGTGACCTGTCTCGACAGCTGCCCTTCTAGCAGCTAGACTTCTCCTTTGCGCTGCCTGCGTCCAGGTCTCGCGTGCACGCTGTCGGAAAATCCGGGCCGGTGACGGTTGTCGGAAGCCGTCCGGTGGGGTGTTCGCGAGTTCTGGTCGCGGGTCGCGCCCGACAACAGACGGCGTGCCTCGAAGCCGGTTCTGCTGCCGTCCGTTCCCGGGGGACCGGATCCGAGTCATCGGATCCACTGGGATCGGAGGAGACGGTAGCGCCCGGCCCCGGCGTACGCCAGACGAGAAGCGCAGTTCTCGGAAGGACGCATCTTGGCTGTCTCCCGCGCCGCCGCGACCACCTCGACCCTCGCCAGTACGGCCAACCCGAGCTACCCAGGTGCGCCGACCCGGGTCACGTTCGCGAAGATCCACGAGCCGCTGGAGGTCCCTGATCTCCTCGACCTGCAGATCCAGTCCTACGAGTGGCTGGTCGGCAGCGAGGCCTGGTTCCAGCGGCGGATCGAGGCCGGCGACGACCTCCCGGTCAGCGGTCTGGAGGAGATCCTCACCGAGATCTCCCCGATCGAGGACTTCTCCGGCTCCATGTCGCTGTCCTTCTCGGACCCCCGCTTCGACGAGGTCAAGGCCTCGGTCGAGGAGTGCCGGGACAAGGACATGACCTACGGCGCCCCGCTGTTCGTCACCGCGGAGTTCACCAACAACACCACCGGCGAGATCAAGAGCCAGACGGTGTTCATGGGCGAGTTCCCCGTGATGACCGACAAGGGCACGTTCATCATCAACGGCACCGAGCGTGTCGTGGTGTCCCAGCTGGTCCGCTCGCCGGGTGTCTACTTCGACCACTCGATCGACAAGACGACCGAGAAGGACGTCTACTCCGTCAAGATCATCCCGAGCCGGGGTGCCTGGCTCGAGTTCGACGTCGACAAGCGCGACACCGTCGGTGTCCGCATCGACCGCAAGCGCCGTCAGCCGGTCACCGTGCTGCTCAAGGCGCTGGGGTGGTCCAACGAGGCGATCGCCGAGCGTTTCGGCTTCTCCGAGACACTGATGACGACGCTGGAGAAGGACCACACCGCCGGGCAGGACGAGGCGCTGCTCGACATCTACCGCAAGCTGCG
>JAKDNL010000039.1 GCA_030451825.1 Pseudonocardia sp.
ACCGGGCGCGGCGTCGGCCGACCTCGTCGCGCTTGGAGCTCAGGTCGGATATCTCGCGCTGAGTACGAGACGCCACGAAGTCCGACTTGCGACCGGCGAGCGTTGCGACGCTGCGGGCCAGGTCCGAGTTGCCCTTGGCCGAGGCGTCGGTCAGCGACACGCACAGCTCCTGCATTCCCTCCGGGAGCTTGTCGCGCAGCACTCGCAGCGCCTGGGACTTCTCGCTCGTCACCAGGACCCGCTGCCCCTGGGCCAGCAGGGCGCTGACCAGGTTCGCGATGGTGTGGGTCTTGCCTGTCCCGGGCGGGCCCTCCACGACGACGCCGCTGTCGTGGCCGAGGCGGTCGAAGATCTGTGCCTGCTCCTCATTGGCCGGCAGCGGGAACAGCGGCTGCTCGGTCAGCTTCCCGGGCGGCGTCGCCCCGCTGCGCTCGAGCCAGGCGACCCGTTCGTCGGGCTCGATCGCCTCCACGAGCTGGGCCAGGCCCAGCGGGACCGGCTGGCCCGGATCGGCCAGCGATCGCGTGATCGCGTCGTAGTAGGCACGGATCGCGTACGCGCCGCGGCGCCGGGCCACGATCGCCGGGCTCGCGGTCACCCTCGGCGTCGTCGCGCCGTCGGATGCCCAGGTGTCGATGCACGAGTGCGACATCTGCAGGACTCGCCCGGCCCACTCCTTGAGGAATTCGGGCAGCTCGGGGTCGACCGGGCTCTCGGCGCGCTCGAGCAGACGCTCGCGCAGGATCGCGCTGGCCGAGAGGTCGAACCGGTCCAGCCCGGAGAGGATCTCGTCATCCTCCAGCCGCACGGCGGACTCCGCGGCGAGCGAGCAGACCATGTCGCCGGTCTCCAAGTCCTGCTCGACCTCGACCGCCTGGGAGACGACGTGGATCCGCAGGCCGCGGCTGCCGACATCAGGCACCTGCACCAGGCCGGAGGCGAGGACCAGCTCCACCGACTCGGGCTGCTCGGAGGCCAGGCGGTGGACGTCGAACAACGCGTCGTAGAGGCTCTTGCGCTCCCGCCGTACCCGCTCCTCGCGGGCCCAGCGACGCCAGGCCTCCGTCCACCGGTCGAACGCGCGCAGCACCTCGGTCGCTTCGCCGACAGGCGTATCGACGCCGTCCACCGTGCCGACGGTCCGTAGCCGTGGCTCGGCGAGATCCTCGCGCCGAGGCTGGAGCCAGTGCTTCAGCTCCGACGGCCGCGGCGGCTCGGGCTCCAGCAGAACGCGGGAGATCCGGAGCAGCTCGTCGCCCGGACCCGCCGGGACCGCGATGGAGCAGTGCTCCTGCGCGTCCTCCAGCCAGAGGGTCGCGTGGTAGTTGTCGGTGTGCCGGACCGGAGAAAACTTCGCCGCCGCGAGCTGCCGGAGCACTCCCATGAGTCGGGTGACCTTGTCACGGATCGTCGGGTCGTTCTCCGGGCTCATCTGTTCCCTCTCGGTTGGCGCTCCCCGTTGCGTCACCGGCCTATCGCACAGGACGTCCGGTATGTGACAGGTGGCGGAACCGATTACTCCGTGGTCCGGCACGAATGATCAATCTTGATGAGACCGGACGCCCGGGCAGCGAGCTGGTGGGTCACCGAGCCGTAGTGATCTGGTCTCGCCAAGTGCGTCCGCGCTACCAGATCCCGATCGGGCGACGAGATCGACCGACCTCTTCACAGGGCGTGTACGCCAACTAGCCTTCCGGGTCTGCAGCGTGATCAGCAAGGGAGAGTCGCATTGGCGGTCACGACGGCGTTCGCAGCGGGCAGTGCGGTGGTCGTGCGCGACGAAGAGTGGATTGTGTCCTCCTGCGATCGCGCCGGGGACGGCTGGCGCATCCGCTGCACGGGCAGCTCCGAGCTGGTCCGCGGCTCGACGGCGACCTTCTTCGACACCCTGGACGAGATCGAGCCCCTCGACCCGGCGCGGGCGACCCTGGTCGCGGACGACTCCCCGAAGTTCCGGCGCAGCCGGCTCTGGGTCGAGGCGGTCCTGCGCAAGACGCCCATGCCCCTGCACGAGCCGGGCCTGACCGTCGCCCAGGACATGCTGCTCGACCCGCTCGACTACCAGCGCCAGGCCGTCGCGCAGGCCCTGGCCCCGTCGCGCCTGCGCCCCCGCCTGCTGATCGCCGACGCCGTCGGCCTGGGCAAGACCCTCGAGATCGGCATGATCCTCGCGGAGCTGTCACGCCGCGGCCGGGCCGAGCGGGTATTGGTGGTGACGCCGCGGCACGTGCTGGAGCAGATGCAGTACGAGCTGTGGACCCGGTTCTCGCTGCCCCTGGTCCGGCTCGACTCCGACGGGATCGCGCGGGTCCGCCAGGAGCTGCCCGCGAGCCGCAACCCGTTCACCTACTTCCCCAAGGTCATCGTCTCGATCGACACGCTCAAGTCGGCGCGGTACCGGGCGCACCTGGAGAAGCACCGGTGGGACGTCGTCGTCATCGACGAGTCGCACAACGTCACCAACGCCGCCGCGCAGCGCAGCGAGCTCGCCCGCACCCTCGCCGAGCGCACCGAGGCGCTGATCCTCGCCTCGGCGACGCCGCACAACGGCAGGCCGGAGTCGTTCGCGAACCTGATCAACCTGCTGGATCCGACGGCGATCGTCGACCCGACCGATTTCGCCGTCGACGACATCGCGGGACTGTTCGTCCGGCGCCACCGGCACTCCCCCGACGTCGCCCGCGAGGTCGGCCACATGTGGGCCGAGCGCCTCGCGCCCGAGGTGCTCGCCGTGGAGCCGACGCCGGCCGAGGACGCGATCGCGTCCGAGCTGGCGACGAAATGGCTGCACCCCGGCCCCGGCGGGTCGCCGATCTCCGGAGGCGGCCGGCAGCTCTTCTCCTGGACCCTGGCCAAGGCGTTCCTCTCCTCTCCCCGCGCGTTCGCCGAGACCGTCGGGGCACGGCAGAAGACCCTGGCCGGCAAGGGCGAGTCGCACACCCCGGAAGCTGTTGCTCTGCAACGGCTCGCAACCCTCGCCGAGGAAGCCACCGCGGGCCGCTCGTCGAAGCTCGACGCGCTCGTCGCGCGCCTCGGGGGGATCGGCGTCGGCAGGGGCAGCGACACCCGGGTCGTGCTGTTCAGTGAACGTCTCGCCACCCTCGACTGGCTCCGGGAGACGCTGCCGGCGGCGTTGGCCATGCCGGCGAGCGCGTTCGCCGTACTGCACGGCCAGCTGCCCGACAAGCAGCAGATGGCCGTCGTCGAGTCGTTCGGGCTGGCGGCGAGCCCGGTCCGGGTGCTGATCACCGGGGACGTGGCCAGCGAGGGCGTCAACCTGCACAAGCGCTGCCACGACCTGGTGCACGTCGACATCCCGTGGAGCCTGATCCGCATCGAGCAGCGCAACGGCCGTATCGACCGCTACGGCCAGACGCAGCCGCCGCGGATCGTCGCGCTGGCGCTCGCCACGTCCGACGAGAAGTTCTCCGGCGACGTCCGCGTCATCACCCGCCTGCTCGAGAAGGAGCACGCGGCGCACAAGGCGCTCGGCGACGCGGCGTCGCTGATGCACCTGCACGACGTCGAGAGCGAGGAGAAGGCGGTCCGCGCCGCGCTGATGGAGGGCACCCCGATCGACGAGGTCGTGCCCGACCCGCGCCCGGCCGGGGAGATCGCTGACGACGCCGAGTTCGACGACTTCTTCCTCGACGCCGGCGAGATCGTTCCCGAGCCGCCCCCGGTCCCGCCTCGCGGCGGCCTGTTCGACGACCAGGTCGCGTTCCTGCGCGAGGCACTCTCGGAGGCGTTCGACGGGAACCCGGCCTCGCGCGTCGGCTGGCGCGAGCATCCCGACGAAGGGCTGGTCGAGCTCGTCCCGCCGAAGGACCTCATGGCCCGGCTGCGGGTGCTGCCCCGGTCCTACCTCGACGAGCGGAAGGTGCGGGACAAGCTGCTGCTCGCCGTCACCCGTGACGCCGGCGAGGAGTTCCTGCGCCGCGCCGCCGACGGCAGCGACACCCAGTGGCCGCTCGCGCACTTCCTCTCCCCGCTGCACCCGGTGCTCGACTGGGCCGTCGACCGGGCGCTGACCCGGCTCGGGCGCAACGAGGTCCCGGTCGCGACCGGCGCAGTGGACCGGCCGACCGCGATCGTGCTGGGCACGCTGACCAACGCGCGCGGCCAGGTGGTGCTGCGCTCCGTCGTCGGGATGCAGTTCCTCGCCGCCGACGCCGCACCGATCGTCCTGCCGGACGCCGAAGGGATCTTGCGCGACGCCGGCCTGCGCGACGGCGCGGTCAACCCGCACGGCCCCGACGACCCGCTGGACCTCCGCGGCTACGGCCACGTCGTGCCCGCCGCGGTCGAGACGATGCGCAAGCACATGGGCTTCCTGCGAGGTGAGCGCCGCGCGCAGCTCGTCGAACCCCTGCAAGCGGCCGCCCGCGGCATCCGCGCCTGGCGCACGCGCTCCGAGGCCTTCGCCGACGGTCTCGGCCCGGTCCAGGCCGCGCGGACCCGCAAGCGCATCGAACAGTACGGCCGGCAGGCCGACGAGCTGGTGGCGACGCTGAGCACCCAGCGCGACCCGATGGTCCGCGTCCTGCTCGTGCTGATCCCGAACGGAGAGGCCCGATGACCCGCTACGACTCGGTCGTCGTCGGCAACGACTTCGTTTCCGAGCACTGGCTCGCCGAGCAGTTCCCGAAGACCGTCCTGACCGCGCGCGCGGCCTGGAAGGAGCGCGAGGAGCACGGGAAACCGACACCGCGCGCCGGGCTCAAGGCCGTCGCGGCACGGTTCGGGCGGGACCTCGTCCGGCTGCGGGAGAGCGGCAGCGAGGACGGGCTCCGCGACCTGCACGCCGAGGTCCGCCGGGCGCTCCTGATCCCCGGCGACGAGCGGGAGTGGGCGTCCGAGCGCGCCGGCGGCGAGATGACCGTCGCGGCCATCGCGCCCGCGTCTACGACCGGGACCACGCTGCTGGTGCTGCAGGCCCGCGACGCCGGTCGGGTCGAGGACCTGCTCGACGTCGACGGCGCCGGTCACCTGCTCACCCCCGCAACCCTCGACGGCGCGCACGAGTCGGCCACGGCGGCCGTGATCTCCGGGCTCTTCCGTACCGAGGACGCGCCACCGCTGATCCTCATCACGGCCGGGGCCTGGCTGCTGCTCGCCGAGCGCGGCAGCTGGCCGGAGGGACGCTGGCTGGCGGTGGATCTGGCGACCGTGCTGGAGCGGGGCGACACCCGCTCCGGCGGCGAGATGGAGACCGTCGCCGCGCTGGTCTCCGGTGAGAACCTCCTCCCGGAGACCGACGGCGCCGCGCCGCTGCTCGGGCTGCTGGAGGAGTCGGTCAAGCACGCGGTCGGGGTGTCGAAGGACCTGCGCGACGGCGTCCGCGAGTCGATCGAGCTGCTGGCCTCCGACGTGCTGGCCCGGCGACGCGCACGCGGCCTGCCCGACGACGCGCCAAACCTCGCCGGCGACCTCACCCGGCAGTGCCTGCGCTTCCTGTACCGGGTCCTGTTCCTGCTCTACGCCGAGGCCCGCCCCGAGCTGGGTGTGCTGCCGGTAGGTGCGCCCGAGTACGGCGAGGGATACGGGCTGGACCGCCTGCGCGAGCTGGTGCTCATCGAGCTGACCAGCGAGAAGGAGCAGACGGGCACACACCTCTACCAGTCGCTGGGCCTGCTGTTCCGACTCGTCAACGACGGCTACCCACCCGAGACCCTCGGTGACGATCCGACATCCGACGACGATGGCGGCCAGCTCCGCTTCGAGGCGCTGCGCGCCGACCTTTTCGGCCACGACGCGACCGCGCTCGTCGACGAGGTCGGGCTCGGCAACGCCTGCCTGCAGGAGGTGCTGGAGCGGTTACTGCTCTCGAGGAAGCAGCGCAAACGTGACCGCGGCTTCGTCTCCTACGCCCAGCTCGGGATCAACCAGCTCGGCGCCGTCTACGAGGGACTGATGTCCTACAGCGGCTCGATCGCCCGCGACCACATGGTCGAGGTCGCGAAGGACGGCGACCCGGGCAAGGGCAGCTGGGTGGTACCGGTCTCGAGCACCGAGGGCTTCGACGACGCCTGGTTCGTCATGCGCGACAACGCCGAGAACGGCGACCGCGAACGCGTCACCTACGCCCCGGGGGACTTCGTGTTCCGGCTCTCCGGCCGGGAACGCCAGCGCAGCGCCTCCTACTACACCCCCGAGGTGCTGACCCGCTGCGTCGTCACGCACTCGCTCGCCGAGCTGCTCGACCAGAACGAGACGGTCACCGCCGCCTCCCGGATCCTGGAGCTGTCGGTCTGCGAGCCCGCGCTCGGGTCCGGCGCGTTCCTTATCGAGGCGATCGACCAGCTCTCCGAGCAGTACCTCACCCGGCGCCAGCGCGAGCTCGGCGAGGAGATCCCGCCGGAGCGGTATCCGGCCGAGAAGCAACGGGTGAAGGCCTATCTGGCGCTGCACAACTGCTACGGCGTGGACCTCAACGCCACCGCCGTCGAGCTGGCCGAGATCACGCTGTGGCTCGACGCGATGCACCCCGGCCTGCGCGCACCCTGGTTCGGCCTGCACCTGCGGCGCGGCAACTCGCTGATCGGGGCACGGCGGGAGAGCTGGTCGGGCAAGGAGCTGGACAAGCGCGGCTGGCTCACGACCGTCCCGACCGCGAACGGCCTCGATACCGAGTTCCCTGACGGCCGGGTGCACCACTTCCTCCTCCCCTGCGCCGGCTGGGCCGCGGTCGCCGACACCAAGGAAGCCAAGGAGCTCCGCAAGGACGAGGCCGACACGCTGCGGAAGTGGCGGCGCGCGGTGACCGGGACGCTGACCAAGCCCGAGATCACCCGCCTGCAGAACCTCTCGCGCCGCATCGAGAAGTTGTGGGCGCTGGCGCGACGCCGGATGGAGACCGCCGAGGCGGGGATCCGCCGGACGATCGCCGTGTGGGGCCTCCCAGCGGCGCCCGGCGCCGAGGCCGTCACCCGGGAGCAGGTCGAGGCCAGCTTCGCCGACGCCGGCAGCGCATACCGGCGCCTGCGGCTGGTGATGGACGCCTGGGCGGCGATGTGGTTCTGGCCGGTCACGACCTCGGTCGCCCCGCCCTCCCGGGAGGCCTGGCTGACGGCGCTGGAGGGTCTGCTCGGCACGGTCAGCAAGACCGAGACGCGGCGCGGTCGTGGCTTCTGGGGGGACGCGACGACGTGGGCCGAGCTGGACGACGCCGAGCACGTCGAGGTGTCGTTCGGGCAGATGAAGCCGGTCGACGACGTGCTGGGGGCGCATCCGTGGCTCGGCGTCTGCTCGGGAATCGCGGAGCGGGAGGGGTTCTTCCACTGGGAGCTCGACTTCGCCGCGGTGTTCGCGCGGGGCGGGTTCGATCTTCAGGTCGGCAACCCGCCGTGGGTGCGACCGGACTGGGACGACGCGCTGGTGCTCGCCGAGGACGACGCCTGGTTCGGGCTCGCGACCCAACCGCCGGTCGCCGTGGTCCGGGAGCGGCGGACCGCGGTGCTGGGCCGGCACGGGGACACGAGATACCTCGACGAGCGGGCATCGCTGGCCGGAACGAGCACGCACCTGGGCAGCGGGATCGACCGGCCTCTGCTCGGAGGGACGCAGCCGGACCTCTACCGGTGCTTCATGGACCGGACGTGGAAGAGCCTGCACCCGGCCGGTGCGATCGGACTGATCCACCCGGAGTCGCACTTCACCGAGGCCCGCGCGGCGGTGCTGCGACGCGCCACCTACCCGCGGCTGCGACGGCGCTGGCAGTTCCGCAACGTGTTCAAGAAGCTGTTCGACGAGATCGACAACGGAAGCGAGTTCGGCGTCTTCGTCTACGGTGCACCACGCGACATCGGGTTCCTCAGCGCGTCGTCGCTGTACTGGCCGGACGTGGTCGACCGCTCACTCGCGCACGACGGTTTGGGCGACGAGCCGGGTCTCCGGCACGCCGACGGCAGTTGGAACCTCGACCCGCACGCGGCCCGGATCATCGAGGTCGACGAGGACGTACTCGCCGGCTGGGCCGCCCTCATCGACGAGCCCGGCACCCCGGCGGCCGAGGCGCGGATGCTCCGCCCGGTCACCCGGTCCAGCCAGGAGGTCCTCGACAAGATCGCCGAGGCACCACGGTTCGGCGTCGTCGACTTCAGCTGGACACGCGGTTGGGAGGAGGATTCCGACAGACGGGCCGGCTATTTCGTCGCGCGCTCCGCCGTCCCCGAGTCGCTGGACGACGTGATCCTGCAGGGCCCGCACTTCACGGTCGCGACGCCGTACGCCCGGCAGCCGAACCCGACGATGCGCAGCAACAAGGACTACACCGACTGGGATCTCGAGACGCTCCCCGAGCACGCGATACCGCGGACCAGCTACCAGCGGGCGAAGGCGAAGCCCGACTACATCGCCGGATATCCGCGGTGGCACGGCACCCCGAGCAACGACTACTGGCGCCTGACCTGGCGGCGTATGGCGGACTCATCCACAGTTCGCACGTTGTACCCGACCATCCTGCCTCCGGGACCGATGCATGTGCACGCGGTGCTCTCACTGTCGTCACCAGAAATCCGGGACCTCGCGGTTGCCGCCGGGATGTGGGCCGCCCTTCCCGTGGACTTCCTGGTGAAAGTCAGCGGAAAAGCCGACATCGTCACCAATATCATCACTCGCTTCCCCCATCCTCGTGATCACGGACTCATACCTGAACTGATCCTCCGGTCATTGCGCCTGAACTGCCTCACCGCCGACTACGCCCCGTTCTGGTCGGAGCTCTACGACGAGTCCTGGCGACACGACACCTGGACCCGCGACGACGTTCCCGCAGCGCCGCTCGGCGAGATCGGCCCGGAGTGGACCATGACCACTCCCCTGCGCCGCGACGCCGAGCGCCGCCAGGCACTCGTCGAGATCGATGCCCTCGCCGCCGTCATGCTCGGCATCACCGCCGAGGAGCTGTGCGCGATCTACCGCACCCAGTTCGGCGTGCTGCGCAAGTACGAGCGCGTCATGCAGTTCGACGCCAACGGTCGCCAGGTGCCGAAGGACGTGCTCAAGGACCACGAGAAGCGCGGCACCCGAGCCGATCTCGGCCGCTACGAGCTCCCCTTCACCGACGTCGACCGGGAGAAGGAGATGACCATCGCCCACGAGGAGTTCAGCCGCCGCGCGGCACGACGGGAGGCAGTCCGATGAGGGCCGACACGCTGAGTCTGAAGGACCTGTTCCACAAGGACGTCCGCTACGTCGTCCCGACCTTCCAGCGGTCCTACGTCTGGAAGCAGGACGAGCAGTGGGAGCCGCTGTGGGAGGACGTCCGCAACGCCGCGGAGCGCTACCTCGACGAGGTGGACCGCATCGGCGGGGACCCGGCGACCGCGCGGGCGCGGGCGATCACGCACGTGGGCCGCCACTTCATGGGCGCGATCGTGGTCCAGCAGCAGCTCACCGGGGCCGCCGAGCTGGAGACCCGCGACGTCATCGACGGGCAGCAACGTCTGACGACGCTGCAGCTCCTCGCCGACGCGGCCCAGCAGGTGACCGAGGAGGACGGCTTCGCGGCCGAGGCGCGTTCCGGGACGCCATGCGCAGTGGCGACGAGTCAGAGGTCTTCGGCTCCTCACGGGTCGCCCAGGCACACGCGTTCTTCCGGCTGCAGATCCGGGAGTGGATCAAGCTTGGTGGGGCGCCGGAAGAACAGGCACGGCGCGTACACGGGCTGGAGACCGCGTTGTTCGCGCTGCTGCAGCTGGTCGTGATCGACCTGTCCACCGACGACGACGCGGCGGTCATCTTCGAGACGCTCAACGCGCGTGGCACGCCACTGCAGCAGTCCGACCTGGTCAAGAACTATGCGCTGCAGGCGGCCGCCACCGCCGGCATCGACGAGAAGAAGGTGCACGCCGAGCACTGGGCAGGGTTGGAGGTCGACTGGTGGCAGCAGGAGGTCCGTCAGGGCCGTCTCTACCGTCCACGTCTGGACATCCTCCTCGCACACTGGCTCGTCATGCGGACAGCCGCGGAGGTCCAGTCCCATGAGGTGTTCCTCCGCTTCCGGGCCTACGTCGAGGAGACCGGTCGACCGATCGACGAGGTCCTGTCGGACGTGGCACGCGTTGCGGAGGTCTACCGCCGGATCGAGGTACGCGACACCACGCTCGGCCTGGACGAGTTCCTGTACCGCTGGCAGACGATCGAGGCCGGCGTCGCGACTCCGGTCGTCCTGTGGCTCGTGACCGAACCGGGGATCGCCTCCCAGGACCGCGATCGCTCCCTGCTCGCCGTCGAGAGTTTCCTGGTCCGGCGCATGGCCTGCCGTCTCACGACGAAGGACTACAACCGGTTGTTCATCGATGTGATCGAACGGCTGAGGTCCGACCCGACCCTGGCCGGTGACCCGGTCGTCTCCTACCTCGCCGGACAGAGCGCCGATGCGCGCGAATGGCCCGACGACGGCCAGTTGGCCGCCGCGTTCGGCGAGCTGCCCCTATTCCGGCTGCTGACCCGCGGCCGGCTCCGGCTCCTCCTCGAAGCCGTCGAGGGAGCGATGCGCGGACCACTCGCCGAAACCCGGCAGGTTCCACGGGACCTGACGATCGAGCACGTGATGCCACAGTCCTGGTCCGCGCACTGGTCGCCTCCCGCCCGGGACGACCGCGACGCGCACCTGCTCCGGGGGCGGCTGCTGCACAGCATCGGCAACCTGACGCTGGTGAACCGCAGGCTCAACCCCACGCTCTCCAATGCGGCCTGGGCGCACAAGCAGGGCGCGCTCGACGAGCATTCGGTGCTGCACCTCAACAAGCGGCTGCTGCGTGGCTACCGCGACCGGGATTGGAACGAAGAGGGCATCCGGGAACGCGGTGCGGTGCTCGCCGGGTACGCGGCACGCGTCTGGCCGTCTGCCGCCGAGCTCGCGAAATGACCGTCTGCCCGAGGTCGATTCCATGATCCTGCGCTGCACCGCCAAGGTGCTTGCCCTCGTCAAACCGGCGTCTCTCGTCGAGGCACCTCCCTCCGGCGCGGACTGGTACGCGAACGTCTTCCCGATCCATCGACGGAAGTGCCTGCTCCTCACCCATGCGGAAACGCTGTTCTCGGTGGTCGTCCCGGACGTCGTCGTGAGCCGGCTCCGACCACCGGGGCAGCTCGTCGTCGACCACATCGGTGCCGCCCTACGGCAGGAACAGCTCGCACCGGACGTGTTCGGTGTCCTCGACGCGTCGGACGTACATCCGGCCCGCACCGCGGATCGACGGGTGCTCGGGGTGATGACCGACCACCGCTACGTGGTGGAGATCCAGGCCGCTCATGGCAGCGGTCTCGACGCCGGCCTCGACGACCTGCACCACCGTCTGCACCGCCACATCACCCTCAGCAAGGGCACCACGTACCCGATCGACCTGGTCCGATCGGCGCTCGACACCCCGTGAGTCCCTCGGGACAGGCGGGCGTCAACGACCGTGGACGATTGCTACGGACCCGCGACCCCGCCCGAGGGCGATACCGTGGGGTCGTGACAGCCGAAACAACGAGCAAGGCGTCGCCGATTCCTCCCCCGCCGGCCACACCAGGCGAGGTGAGGCGCGCGTTGCTCGATGAGGAGATCGGCCAGTTCGACCGCGAATGGCGCGCCGCCATGGCCCGCGCGGCCGAAGACCTCGACCTCACAGACGTCTACCGAGTCCTCGAGCGCTGGCGCACCGTCGCTGCGATGACCCGTCAGGACCCCGCCGCCCATCGCCGGATGCTCGACCGCGCCGACCGCGTCCTGGCCGGCAACGAACGCGGCACGGTGACCGCCGACGACCAACGCGCCATGATCGCCCGCCGGCTCGGCCAGCAGTAACCCGATGTACCAGGTCGTCACCGACGACGAGGTCAACGCCCAGGTCGCCGCTATGCCCGACGATCTGCTTGCGCACTACGCCCAGGTCCTCGACCTGCTCGAGATCGCCCCTTGGAGCAGCGAGCCCTACACCGACGCCAAGCCGGACGGCGTCATGCGCCGCCTACCGTTCGGGCCACCAGGGCGTACCGCCCAGGCGATCTTCCTGATTCTCGACCGCGACCAGCGCGTCGAGATCGTTCGCGTGGTCTGGCTCACTGATGGCAGCCGGGTGAGCTCGTCGGCGCGGACCAGCACCCGGCTGAACATGACGATGACGGTCGGCGGAACCGCGCGGCTCACCGGCCGATCAGGTCCAGGAAAGCCGCCACCTCTTCCTCGTCGATCCCATCGACACCGGAGACGTCGTGCTGTGCCTGCTGCAGACCGCTGATCTCCGGAACCTGCGGCGCTTCCCAGTCCGGCATGACGAACTGCTCGATCCGAGCTCCGACGAGAGTCGTGACCTGGCCGCGGCTACCGAGCACTGCTTCGCCCGTTGCCGTCACCTGCCGGCCGACGAGCGGTCCGGCCGCATCGAGATCGGCGACCTCGTCCAGTTGCACGTCGTTCCCGATCGCATCCCGGATCCGCAGCCGCCGCCGGCGCAGGTCGACCAGGTCAAGACGACCCGACACCGACACGCCCTGCTGCCGCGCCGGAGCAGCTGCCGGACTCACGACCCATGCCTCACGCCGCGCCACCTACCGCTCGTCGGACATGCTCTGTACCGAGACGGTAGCTGTCGGGTACGACATCGAGCAGGTTTCGGACGGTCTCAGTATGCCGTCGGCATCGGAGAGGAGCGTGGAATGCCGACCTACACGGTCGTCGTGGATCGCGAGGACGGATACTGGTCCGCGGTCGTGAACGATCTCCCCGGTGGTGCTTTCGCCGGCCTGGAGTTCGAGGCCCTCCGCGACATGCCCGTCGGCGTCCGCGATGCCCTCGTCGACTTCTTCGGCAACGAGGACTTCACTCTCGAGTGGATCTTCGCGATGCCCGAGGACCCAGGCACACGAGGGAGTCGCTGATCGCCCGACACGATCGGGCACCGCTCGACTCCCGGACGGGAGTGGTCGACTACGGTGAGCCACAGCACGTTCGCGAGGGGGAATCAGGTTTGCTGCCGTCGCTGGTCGCCGAGGATCTCCGCAAGTCCCTGACGAGCTTCCTGGGCACCACGTTCGCCCTGGCCGACGACGACGTCCGCGCCGAGCTGGAGCGCTTCGTCCTCGACCCCGACCACGGCGTCTTCCGCGGCCCGTACATCCGGCTGAAGCTCCCGTTCCGCCCCGCCGACGACGGCTGGCGCGAGCACCTCGACTGGGCGCCGGCGGGTTTCCGCCCGCACAAGCACCAGGCTCAGGCGTGGACCCGCCTCGCCTCGCGGGAGCGCCTGCCGGAGCCGACGCTCGTCACCACCGGCACCGGGTCCGGCAAGACGGAGAGTTTCCTGGTCCCGCTGCTCGACCATTGCCGGCGGGAGCGGGCCAAGGGCCGACCGGGGATCAAGGCGGTCGTGCTCTACCCGATGAACGCCCTGGCCAACGACCAGGCACGGCGCATCGCCTCGCTGGTGCATGCCCACCGTGCCGAGCTCGGCGACCTCACCGTCGGTCTCTACACCGGCGACTCCGGCGACGCCCCGGCGATGACCGCGACCGCGGTCGTCGAGAGCAAGCAGCACATGCGCAAGCACCCGCCGGACATCCTGCTCACCAACTACAAGATGCTCGACATGCTCCTGCTGCGCCACGAGGACGTCCCGCTGTGGGGGCACGCCGCGGAGTCCCTGCGCTACCTGGTCCTCGACGAGTTCCACACCTACGACGGCGCCCAGGGCACCGACGTCGCGATGCTGCTGCGGCGCCTCGGCATGGCGCTCGGCATCGCCTCGGAGGACCGCCCGCTCGGCGCCGTCACCCCGGTCGCCACCTCGGCCACGCTGGGCGGCGGCTCGAACGGCGGGAAGGACCTGCGGACGTTCGCCGAGACCGTCTTCGGCCGGCCGTTCGACGAGTCGTCGCTGATCGGTGAGGATCGTCTGGCCCCCGGCGAGTGGCTCGCCCCCGGCGAACCGCCCGCGCTGTCCGGGCGGGCCCGGACCGCGGTCGTCCCACTGCTCGACCGGATCACGGACCGACTGCGCGCCGCGGGGTCCCACGAGGAGCAGCTGCTGCTCGGAGTGGACCTGTTCTTCCCTCCGGCGGACGACGAGCCGACCACCGTGATCGACCCGGTCGAGCTGGGAGCGGCACTACGAGCGCACCCACTCACCCGGGTCCTGCTCGGCCTCACCACGGATCCGCGGCCGCTGGCCGAGCTGGCCGAGCTGGCCGAGCCGGCCTGGGCCACGGGCTCCGGGACACGGGCCGACGCCGCCCGGCACGCCGTCGCCCTCTACCTCGCGCTGCTCTCCCGGGCCCGCGACGCAACCGGACCCGGCCGCCCGCTGCTGACCGTCGACGTCCAGCTGTGGCTTCGCGAGGTCAGCCGCCTGGTTCGCCGGCTCAGCTCCTCCCCCGGCTTCCGTTGGTTCGAGGGCTCTCCTACCGACGACGGCGAACGGTTGCTCCCGTCGGTGTTCTGCCGGCACTGCGGCCGGTCCGGCTGGGGGGTGACGGTCAAGGCCGGTGGCGGCCTCGACCTCGCGCCGAGCACCGTGTGGCGCCGGTCGGTCTCCGACGCGGCGTCGACCCGGGCCTGGCTGTTCGCGCCCGGCGAGGCCGCCCAGAACGCTCCCGAGGTGCAGTGGGCCGACCCCGAGACCGCCGAGCTGGCCACCGGCCGGTCCGGGCGGCACAGCGCCGAGGTGCCCGTGCTCGTCACCCCCGACGATGAAGCGAAGGACGGCACCTGCCCGTCGTGTCACCAGCGCGACGCCATCCGTTTCCTCGGCTCACGCGTCGCCACCCTCGCCTCGGCGACCCTCGGTCAGATCTTCGGAAGCACCGACATCCGCACCGAGGAGAAGAAGACACTCGTCTTCACCGACAGCGTGCAGGACGCCTCCCACCGGGCGGCGTTCGTCGAGAGCCGGGCCTACGCGCTGAACCTGCGTGCCCTCATCCACCGCGCCATCGGCGACGACGGCGCCACCCTCGACCGGCTCGGACCGGCCATCGAGTCCGCGAGCACCGACCCCGGCGAGCGATTCGCGATCCTGCCCCCGGACCTGCGCGACCACGAGACCTTCACCCGCTACTGGCGTGACGACGACCCCGATCGGCGCATCCGCGACGCCGTCACCCTCCGGATGGCGTTCTCCGCGACGCTGGAGTTCGGGCTCTCCTCCCGGATCGGCCGCACGATGGAACTCACCGGCGCTGCCACCGCGCACGTCGAGGTCGGCGACCTGAGCGCGGTCGCCCGATCGGCACTCGACGCCGTCGCACGGCACGAGGTGCAGCTCCGGATCGACGGCGTCGGTGACGGTGACCTGCTCAGCCTCGACGAGCCCGGCACGACCGAGATCGCGTGGGTGCGTGGGACGCTGGAGCGGATCCGTACCCAGGGCGGCATCGCCCACCGCTGGTTCACCAGCTACGCCGAGCGCGACGACCGCTACCCGATCTGGGGCGGCCGGCCCCGACGGGAGGGCATGCCCGCGTTCCCCGGTGGACGCAACGGCCGGCCCGCACCCGAGTTCCCGACGTCGGCCCGGCACTCCGACAATCTCGGCGTCATCGGAGGGCGCAGCTGGTACGCGCAGTGGACCGCGCGCATCCTGCAGGTCCCGACCGTCGACGCGCCGCGCTACGTCCGTGCCCTGCTCGACGCGCTGGTCACCGAGGGTGCGCTCGTCACCCTGACCGGTACCGGCGGGGCGACGATCTGGCAGATCCCATCGCACCGGGTCCGCGTCGAGCGCACCCACGGACGGCCGGACCGCCTGCGATGCTCGGTGTGTTCCACCCTGTTCCCGGGACCGCCACATGTCCTGCACCAGATGACCTCGGCGCCCTGCCAGCGCGACCGCTGCCCCGGGTCGTACCGCCCCGAGCAGTCCGACGAGGACTACTACCGCGACCTCTACCGCGGCGGAGAGGTGCGCCGGATCATCGCTCGCGAACACACCTCGCTGCTGCCCGCCGAGCAGCGCGTCGAGCTGGAGACGACCTTCAAGTCCGCATCGACCCGGGAGTCGACGCCGGACGCCCCGAACGTGCTCACCTGCACGCCCACCCTGGAGCTGGGCATCGACATCGGCGACCTCTCGATGGTGGCGCTGACCTCGCTGCCGCGCTCCACGGCGTCGTACCTGCAGCGGGTCGGCCGGGCCGGGAGACTCACCGGGAACGCGCTGGTGCTCTCCCTCCTGCCGGCACGGCCGCTGGAGCTGCAGCGGCTCGCCCGGCCGCTGTCGATGATCGCCGGCGACGTCGTGCCGCCGGCCTGCTACCTGGACGCGACCGAGATCCTGCGTCGCCAGTACCTGGCCTCCCTCGTCGACCGGCGCGCCCGTTCCGGTTCGGGGCAGCAGACCCGGCTCGCCAACGACGTCTTCCGCGGTGGGCTGAGTCCGGCGTCCTGGCTCGGATCGCTCGTCGCCGACGCCCGCACCCATGCCGAGACCTATATGGACGAGTTCCTTCGCGGGTTCGGCAGCCACGTGTCGAAGGACTCCGCGCAGGCGCTGCGCGACTGGGCGGGCCACGGCACCCCACCGGACGAGCCACCCGGCCTGGAACGCGCCGTCGAGACGGCCGTGGCCGAGTGGAACGCCGAGAGCGAGGAGCTCTCCGCGCGGATCACCGCGCTCGACGCGGAGATCAAGAAGGTGGAGGCCGGGCCGTCGCTCGACGACGCCGGCAAGCGCGAGCTGCGCCGGTTGAAGGGCGAGCTCGCCGCGGCGTTCCGCTCACGCGGTAAGCGGAACCGGACCTACTGGATCTCCGCGCTGGAGGCGCGCGGCCTGCTGCCCAACTACTCGCTGCTCGACGACAGCACCACCCTCGACGTCGGGCTCTGGTGGTTCGACGAGGAGACCGGCGCCGCCGACGCCGAGGAGGACAGCTACGTCCGCGGCTCCCGGACCGCGCTGCGCGAGCTGGCACCCGGCGCGACGTTCTACGTCCGCGGCACCTCGGTCGAGATCGACGCCGTCGACCTGGGCACCAGCCGCAACCCCGCCACCGAGCTGCGCCGCTTCTGCCCGGCCTGCGGGTGGTCGAGAAGGATCGGCGCCACCACCACGGCCGGGCCCTGCATGCGATGCGGCGCCACGGCTGCGGCCGACTCCGGCCAGGTGCTGACGACGTTGCCGTTCCGGCGCGCATCCGCCTATGTCTCGCGGGAACGCGCGCAGCGCGAGGACGACGGCGACGATCGCCGCAAGGCCCGGTTCGGCATCGTGACCACCGTCGACGCCGATCCGGCCGACATCGTCCGGGCGTGGCAGCTCACCGGCTACCCGTTCGGTGCCGAGGTGCTGCGGTCCGCGGAGATCCGCTGGATCAACATGGGCCCCGCCGAGCGCGGCGGCACGACCAGGACCATCGCCGGGAACGAGATCGCCGCGCCGCTGTTCGTGACCTGCCGGCACTGCGGGGTCGTCCCGGCAGCACAGAACACCGACACCGCCGGGGCCCGCCACCGCGGCTGGTGCCGCCAGCGCAAGGAACCCGATCCGGACGGGTGGGCCACCGTCGCGCTGACCCACGAGCTGCGGACGCAGGCCGTGCGGATCCTCGTCCCGCCGATCGTCGAGGCCGACGGCACCGTACGAACGTCGTTCCGGGCCGCGATCCTGCTCGGGCTTCGGGCGGTCCTGGGCGGCGAGCCGGACCATCTCGACGTCGCCGAAGCGGCCGATCCGACGTCGGACGGCGGCTCCCGCTGGATGATGGTGCTGCACGACCTGGTGCCCGGTGGGACCGGCTACCTCACGCGTTTCACCGACGCCGACGACGTGCGCCGGCTGCTCAGCGAGGCGCTCACCGTGCTCGAGAGCTGCGAGTGCCAGGAGGAGGGGACCGCAGCGTGCCACCGGTGCCTGCTCCCCTACGTACCGCCGCACCTCGCCGAGTTCGCCCGCCGCGACACCGCGATCGAGCTCATCCGGGAGATCTTCGCCCACTGGGAGCCGGAACCGATCGAGGCGCTGCGCGACCTGCAGGTCGGCCCGCACGACACGCCCATCGAGAAGCGGTTCCGGGAGCTGCTCCTGAACTGGGCGAAGAAGCGAAACGCGGCGGTCACCAGGACGGTGACCACCTACGGCGATCGGGCCGAGATCCGGTTCCCGGCGAAGTTCGGCCACCGGCAGTGGTCCCTCGTGCCCCAGGTCAAGCTCGGCGGCGTCCAGCCCGACTTCCTGCTCACCACGCCCGAGAGTGCGGTGCCCGACATCGCCGTGTTCTGCGACGGGCGCCGCTACCACTGCTCTCAGGAACACAACCGGCTCGCCGACGACGCCGGCAAGCGAGCGGGACTTCGCGACGGCGGACGGCTCGTCTGGGCGCTCACCCACCAGGACCTGGACACCTTCGCCGCCGTGCTCGCCGGGGATCCGGAGCAGCCGGTCGGGTGGATCAGCCCGGCGATCAGGCAGCAGGCCGACCACATCGGGACGAAGCTGGCGGTCGTCGGGGGCAGGAGACCGGGCGAGCTCCTCCGCGATCCCGTGTCGTTGCTCGCCGAGTTCGTCCTGCGTCCCGACATCGACGCCTGGGCTCCGGCAGTCCACGCGCTCGCGCTGGCGCTCACCACCGTCGGTCCCGTGCAGAAGATCGCGGAGTCGTCCGTCCCGGCACGGCTCGCCGACGACGTCACGAACTCCCCCGTCGAGTCGGGAACCGGTACGGTCCCGGTCGCGGTCGGGCGCACCCCGGGTGGGCTCACTGTGCTCGCCGAGCGCCGCAGCCAGACCGACGCCCGGGTACGGCTGTGCCTCGACGACCGCGACGAGGCGGTCGGCACCGATGCCCAGGTCTGCGCGTGGCGCGACTGGCTCGCGTGGTCCACGGTGCTGCAGTTCCTCGATCCCGGGCGGTTCAGCGCCCACACCCTCACCACCGTCACCGAGACGGCCACCGGCGCGTCCCACCAGGACGTCCCACCGGCCTGGATCGAGATCGCCGACACCTACGACGGCGACGAGCGGACCCACGTCCTCGGTCTCGCGACCGCCGGGCTGCCGGTCCCGGAGGCCGGGCTCGAGCTGGCCGACGGCGAGTACGCGATCGACCTGGCCTGGCCGTCGTCGTCGGTCGCGGTCGTGTTCGATCCCGACGACGACGTGCTCGGTTACCTGAACGACCACGGCTGGACCGTGGTCGCCCCGGAGGAGAAGGCAGTGCGTGAGGCGATGGCGAACGGCGGCCGGGTCTGATGGGCGTCATCATCTCCAGGGAGTTCCACCGCTCCCTCGACGTCGACGGGTCCCTCAAGGCCAAGGCCTGGGACTTCGTCACCAAGCTGACCAAGGACGCCGACCTCACCGGGCTCGACCTGAAGATCCCCAAGGGACCTGCCGACAGACGGGTCCGCACCGCGCGGGTCGACCTCAACCACCGTGCCGTGATCTTCGCCGTCAGCGACGACCCCGAACCGATGTGGCTGCTCGCCGCGATCCACCCGCACGACCAGGCCTATCTTGAGGCCGAGACGCTCGTCCTCGAGGTCAATCCGGTCAACGGGGCGATGGAGGTCTACACGCCGTCCTCGGTCACGGAGATGGTGATCGACTTCCGGCACCGCCCCGCGAAGGCGGACGCCCCGCAGATTCTCCCGTTCGCCGTCGACGAGCTCACCGATCTCGGTATCGAGGCGCAGGTCGCCGGTGAGGCGGTCAGGGTCACCGACGAGGACTCGCTGCTGGAACTGGCCGGTGGCCTCCCGGACTGGCAGCAGAAGGCGCTGCTCGACCTCGCGACCGGCTCCTCGCTCGACGACGTACGCGCCACCTACGGCGGCGACGGTGCGGCAGGCGACGACCCGGTCGACGCCGTGAAGCGCCCGGCCAGCCGGATGCAGTTCGTCTACCTCGAGACCGACGACGAGCTCCGCCGGATGCTCGAGGGCGACTTCGCCGCATGGCGCACCTACCTGCACCCGACCCAGCGCGACATCGCCTATCGGACGACCTACAACGGCCCGTTCCGGCTCGCCGGCGGCGCCGGTACCGGCAAGACCGTCGTCGCGCTGCACCGCGCGGCGCATCTCGCGAGGACGCCGGGTGCGGAGGTACTTCTATGTACGTTCACCCGGAACCTGGCCGCAAGCCTGCAGACCGACATCCGGAGCCTGGTCACCGCGGACGAGGCGGCCCGGGTGACCGTCAACGGCATCGACCAGGTCGTGCGCAGGATCGTCGGCAGCGTCGACGGGCAGCCGGGTCAGCCGCTGGGCGGCAGGGAACGCGACGCCGTCTGGGAGGAATCGGTGCACGCCGCCGGGGTCCCGTCCGACCTGGCCGCGCAGCTGACGCCGTCGTTCCTCACCCACGAGTACCGCTCGGTCGTCATGGCGCTGCCGAGCCACACCCGCGACGCCTACCTGAAGGCGAAGCGCGTCGGCCGGGGCGTGCGGCTGAACCGGGTCCAGCGCGCCGCGGTCTGGCGGGTCGTCGAGGCCTTCGAGAGCAGTGTCGTGGCCATGGGCCGGACCACCTACGACATGCTGTCGTGCCGCGCCGCCCGGATCGTGCACGACCCCGCACACGCCGCTGCGATCCCTCGGTACGCCCACGTCGTGGTCGACGAGGGACAGGATCTGCACGCCGGGCACTGGCGGGTGCTGCGCGGGCTGGTGGAGCGCGGCCCGAACGACCTGTTCATCTGCGAGGACGGCCACCAGCGGATCTACGGCGAGCGGATCGTGCTCGGCCACTTCGGCATCGAGACTCGCGGCCGTTCCCGGCGGCTGACGCTCAACTACCGCACCACCCGGCAGAACCTCACCCTGGCGATGGGCGTCATCGACGACGAGGCCGTCGACCTCGACGGCGACGCTGAGACCGTCGCCGGATACCGGTCCGCGTTCGGGGGGCCGGTACCGGTCCTGCGGGCGTTCTCCTCGACCGCCGAGGAGTGCAACGGCATCGCCGAGACGGTGCGCGGGTGGCTGGCCGCCGGCGACCCCGCCGAGTCCGTCGCGATCCTCGCCCGACGCTCGCACGAGCTCGAACAGGTCAAGGAGGCGCTACGCGAGGCCGGTGTCCCCGTCGAGTTCCTGCCGAAGGAGAGCCCCGGCAACGACGGCGTCGTCAAGGTCGCCTCCATGCACCGGGCGAAGGGCACCGAGTTCCGCAACGTCGTCGTCGCCGCCGTGCACGACGGCGTGATCCGGCTCGACTATGTGTTCGCCGACCGGCCGGAGTCCGAGCACCCCGCGATCCGCGCGCGGGAGCGCTCGCTGCTCTACGTGGCGTGCAGCCGCGCCCGCAACCAGCTGGTCATCACCTGGACCGGCACCGCCAGCCCGTTCCTGCCCGCCGGGGTCAGCGGCTGATCCGGCGCAAGGCCTCCTCGACCACCTCGGCGTCGTCGTCGAATCCGACCGGGCTCCGCAGGTCGTCCTCGTCGTCATCGGTGCGGACGAGGTAGCCGACCGTCTCGGCGACGACCTTGCGCTGCTCGGCGTCGTAGTCACCCCAGCGCTCGACCGCTTCACCGAGGCGGGTGTGGAGCTGCTCGGCGAGCGGAAGATCGACGAACTCGTTCTCGTGCGCCGCAGCTCGGATGACACGCAGGTGCTGGGCGAGCCGGCGGGTGAGCTGATCCTGCTCCGGATCACCTGGTCGTCCCGGATGGATCGGCTGTGCGGCGGGCTTCGTGCCTCGGCCGGCGCCCGTCGTGCGGTTCAGGCGTCCCTGGGCCACCGCACGCTCCTCCGGGCTGAACATCGCCGTGAACCGCGGGTCCACCACCAGCGTCTCCATCGCCAGATCCAGTCGCCCCGCCTCCCACAGCCGCACGTACCCGTCGCTGACGGTCCGCGAGTTGAGGATCCGGCGGACCGCGTCGGACGGGCCGTACTGGTAGATCAGCTCACGCATGTTCTGCGGGTTGTAGCCGAGCTCGGTACGGCACTTCTCGATCAGCCCGTAGAGCGCCTTCTCGAAGTCACCGTCCGCCGGCAGCTCGTCGACGACCAACTCTGCGACCGGCTCGACGTCCCCAGCCGCCTCTTCGCCCAGCCGCTGCACGTACCCGCGCAGCGCGTCCACCGTGGTGAACACGTCGTAGCCCAGCTCCGCGAGCCGCGGGAGGTCGGCCTCGTCCGGATCCAGCTCGAGGACGACCGAGTTCCCCTGCCCGGGCTGCAGGCCCCGCTCCCAGTACAACTCCGCGACGGCGAGCACCCGGCCGGTGTCCCGGTCGGCAATCTCCGCGTCGCGTTCCGGCGAGGCGAACCCGAGCTCGGCGAACTCCTCCAGCAACGACGCCAGCTGCGCAGCCCGGGGATCCGACACGGTCGTCGTCTCCTCGACGACCTCGACGGCCTGCAGCTCGCGGTTCCACGGCATACGCCCGGCGAGCAGGTCTTCCATGAGGCCCGTCGCCGCGGAGGCGAGCAGCTCCCGGCGCGCGTCCAGGAACTCCCGGTACCGCTCGATCCGCCACAGCGACGGGTCATCGGGGATCCACTGGGACCGCCGCGCCGGCTCGGGTAGCTCACCCAGGTATTCGGCCGGGTCGGCGCCGGACAACCGGCTCCCCGAGGCCGGGCCGACGAAGGCGAAGTTGCCGATCGCGTTGACCTCGGCCCGGCTGTAACCGGCCTTGACCAGCGCAGCCTTCGGGAAGATCTCGTGTACCTCGACGGTGCCGGAATCCTGTCCCAGCGACCGTCCGGTGACGAGGTCGAGACTCTCCCGCACGCGGGTCAGGAGATACAGGAGTGGGTAGGACCGCGCCCCCCGACCGACACCCTCGAAGTCCTGGGCATCGATCCGCATGTTGCCCTTGCGGGACCGGCTGAGGCTGGCGATCACCCCGTCGATACCGCTGTTGTCGACCGTCTCGAGGTCCTTGGCCAGGAAGGTCTCGGCCGACGCGGCGAAGCGGCCACGCAGAGCAGCGTGCACGAACCAGTAGAGCGCCTTGTCCGCCTCGGACCCGTCGGTGAAGCGCCCACCGCGGATCTCGAGCAGACGGGTGAGGACGGGGATGGCATACCGCCCGGACAGGACCCGATCGTGGTCGATCCCGAGGCGCGAACCGATCAGGTAGAGCACGTGGTCGACATGGTGCAGGGCCCCGTTGAGCGCGTGCTGGAACTCCCCTGCGGACACGTCCTCGAGAGCCGAGAACGGCGCCCGTCCGGTCGCAACCGCGTTCGTGTTCCGAAGGAGCCAGTCCGCGTTGAACCGAAAACCCTGCTCGGCCCAGCGGTCGAGATTTCGGCGCATCGTCGGCCGCGCGTCCGCCCATTCCGAGCAGATCCGGGCCAGCGCGAGGTCGCCCTTGGAGAGCTTCGTGCCGCCGGAGTTGACCCGGTTGAAGATGTCGACGACGACGTCGACGGTCTTGTCCGCACCGGTGATCTGCTCGATATGGAACTCGCGGTCCTTGATGTTGATCAGGCTCTGGATCCGGGGCAGGTACTGCAGGTACTCGGTGTAGAACCGCGAGGCAGTCTCGGGATGTTCGTTGAGGGACTGTGCGACGGTGCCGATCCCGCCTCGGAACAGCTCGGTGACGTCGACCCACCGGGGGTCGTCCTTCATCTTGATCGGAGCGTGGAACTGGAACGCCTCGGTCTCGACGTTGAACCGCAGGCCGGTGAACGCCGCGGCGTCGCCCTCGAAGAACGACGGGGCCTGCCCACGGATCAGCCCGTACAAGGTGGTGACCCGCTGCTGGCCGTCGAGCAGCAACTGCTTCTGGCCCTCGGTGGATGTGCCGGCACCGCGGACCGGCTGGGCGTCGCCCTCGGTCTCCCATACCAACAACGCCCCGACCGGGTACCCGAGGTAGAGCGAGCGCATCAGGCCACGCACCTGGTCCCGGTTCCAGACGTAACCACGCTGGAACTCGGGCAGGAGCATCGCCCCGGCGTCGATCTGGTCCAGGATCGTGCCCAGCTTCGTCACGTACGTCCCCCTTGCAGCGCGTGCCCACTCGATCATCGAGCGGTGACGACGCCGCGTTACCCCCGTCGACCGAGCGCGCCCCATCGTGTCGACGCCAAGCCATGATCGGGGTATGGAGGACCGGATCGGGCGAGAGGCGGTCGGGCCGGGACTCCGCTCCGACCGGCGCGCAGCAGCCCGGCGACCACGCAACCTGAGGACTGCGACGAACAGCATCTGACCTGCGACAAACGGCTCTCTTGGGAACGTATGTTCGAGTAGAATGGAGGCATGACCGGCGCACTGGCCACAGCGCACCGCCTCCTCACCGAGGCGGCCGACACGCTGACCACGGCCACCGGCCCCGGCGCCACCGACGACGACATGCTCGGCGTCCTGCGCGAGTGCGAGACCATGACCCGGCGGCTGGACCGGCTCACCGTCGCCACCGTGTCCACCCTCGAACGACGCGGCACCTTCACCGAACGCGGCTACAAGTCCACCGCCGGAGCCCTGTCCGACCTGCTCAACTGGGAACGCTTCGAAGCCCGCCGGCGCACCATCGCCGCCGAACAGATCCATCCCCGCACCGCCCTCGACGGCACCGAGCTCCCCGCCCGGCTCCCGGCCACGGCGGCGATGTTCGAGGCCGGCCGGATCGGTCTGCGCCACGTCGACGCGATCGCCAAGGTCCTCGCCAGCGCCGCCGCCGGTCGCCTCTCCCCCGAGGTCTGGGCCGGGGCGGAGGCTCAGCTCGCCGAGCGAGCGAGCGAGTACACCCCGTCGGACCTGCAGTCCTGGGGCACCACACTGATCGAGAAACTCGACCAGGACGGCCCCGAACCCG
>JAKDNL010000469.1 GCA_030451825.1 Pseudonocardia sp.
GCCCGATCGGGTTGGCCAGCAGCTCCGCGAACGCGATGTGCGCGCCGTCGAGCTGACGGGTGCGCTCACCGATCCAGAGCATGTGCGTGGACAGGTCGTAGAGACGCGGGGTTCCGCTGGCGTCCGGGTCGCGCTCGAGGTCCAGGCGCAGCATCGCGCGCTCGTAGTCCAGCAGCAGCGCCTCGTGGCTGGCGTAGAACTCGACCTGGTGCAGGTTGTGGTCCTGCACGCCGCAGGCGTCCATGAACCGGACCGCGCGGTCGATCTCGGCGGCGACCGCCTCGTATCGCACGCCCGCCGCGGAGGTCCGGACGAAGTCCTTGTTCCAGTCGTGGACCTTGCTCAGGTCGGCCAGACCGGTCGCGGTCAGACCACGGACCAGGTTCATCGCCGCGCTCGCGTTGGCGTAGGCGCGCACCATCCTCGACGGGTCCGGCACCCGGCCGGCGGGCTCCGGGGACAGCGCGTTGACGATGTCGCCGCGGTAGGACGGCAGGCCCATCGCGTCGATGTCGGTGCTGCGAGGCTTCGCGTACTGCCCGGCGATCCGGCCGACCTTCACCACCGGCATCGACGCGCCGTAGGTGAGCACGACGGCCATCTGCAGCAGCGTGCGGATGGTGGCGCGGATGTGCGGCTCGGTGTTGTCGACGAACGTCTCGGCGCAGTCACCGCCCTGCAGCAGGAACGCGTTGCCCAGGGCGACGTCGGCCAGCCGCGACTTCAGCCGGTCCACCTCCGGCGGGAGCACGACCGGCGGGACGCTCTCCAGGACGGTGCGGACCTGCCTGACCTGCTCGGGGTCGGGCCAGGCGGGCTGCTGGGCGGCGGGGCGGGAGAGGGCGTCGTCCAGCCCGGAGCGCAGGTCCGCGGGCAGCGGCGGCAGCTCCGGAAGGACGTCGATCGGAGCGTCGACGGACCAGTTCACGGGCCCAGCCTAGGCCGTGCCGTCCACATCCTTCCGAGCCGGTGGCCCGCCGTTATCCCACGGGGGCGCCCACCGGCCCGATCGGCCCGACCGCGGCCTCGATCGCCTCCCAGCGGCGCAGGTTGTGCCGCGCGTCGGCCAGCGCGTCGTGCGCCTCGGTCGGCGGCGAGGGCAGCGTCGGGCGTCCGGCGTCCTCCCAGCGCTGGCGCAGCTCCCGGGTGAACCGGGGTAGCGCGCGGGGCAGCGCGGGCATCGCGCCCCACAGCTGGCACAGCACGACGTGGTCGTAGGCCGCGATCCAGGCCCACAGCTCCACCTCGCCCGGTGCGCCGGTGACGAACTCGAGCAGGTCCCGCTTGATCGCCTCCCTCGACCGCCAGGCCGTGTCGGCCGGCGACGGGAGCTTCGGCAGCACGTTGGCCCGCACCCACTTACCGGCCCGGGACGGATCGAACTCGGTGGACACGGCGTAGAACTCGCGCCCGTCCTGCCCGACGATCCCGATCGAGACGAGCTCGATCGTGGTGCCGTCCTCGATGAACTCGCAGTCGTAGAAGAAGCGCATTTCCGTCCTGTTTTCGCAGGTCAGACGCCGTACCGGGGGGGGTCCGACAGTCCGCACATGGTCCGCACCAGCAGGAACCAGCGCGGCCGACACGGCGTCCCGGGTCCGGTCGTCGGAGTCCGGCCAGAGGTGAGCGTACGTGTCGAGCGTGATCGCAGCGGACGCGTGCCCGAGCCGCCACTGCACGATCTTCACCGATATGCCGCCGGCGATCAGCGCCGAGGCGTTTGAGTGGCGCAGGCGTGCAGCCCTGTCCGCTCCGGGAACCCGGCGGCCCGGGCCGGTTCATGGGCGGTCGCGGTGCACGAACCGGGCAGCCTCGTCGAGTTCCTGCACCTCTGGTATTCCCGCATGTGAGCGGGCACCACCTCCGGGAGCAGGTCACGCATGTTGATCTCCTTGTGGTCGATGTGGCGCGGAGGTGAGTCGGCGCTCGCGAGGTCCGAGCGCCGGTGAACTACTGCTCGCGGGCCTGCGTCGGGCCTGGCCGCTCGTCGCGGCATCTTGGGATCTCCGTTCCCCCACCTCAGCGCGTCTAGCACAATAGACACTTGCGTGTCTATTGTGCTAGACATACCCTCGTGGTGAACAAGCCGGTGAGACCCCAGAAAGCGCTCGACCTCGCGCGGCGAGCCGCCCGCAAGAGGAACTACACCCTGGCACTCACCGGTCGCGGAAAGGGGTCGCACCGCATCTACGACGTCGTCGACACCGACGACAACGTCGTCGCGACGTTCGGCATCACGTTCCACCAAGGGCGCGACATGTCGTGGACCGTGACCCGCAACCTCGAGTCCGGCCTCGAGCACCTGTTCGGCAACAAGTGGATGGAGAAGCGATGAGCATCTACACCGTCACCGTCACCCGCGAAGACGGGCTGTGGGCCGCCGTCGTCGGCGATCTTCCCGCCGGTGTTGTCGGCGGAACCGATGAGCGGCGTCTCGCCGATCTGTTCGTCAGCGTCCCTGATCTCGTTGCCGGCCTGGTCGATTCCACCGACTTCACCCTCGACTGGCACATCATCGCCGGAGGCCGGGAAGTCACCAGGCCGATCCTCAATGCGTGGCAGCGCGCGGACGACCTCGCGCACGCGAAGGAGGCCATCGCCGATGCGCGCCACGAGGCTGTCGACGAGCTAAGGGCCGCCGGGCTGTCGTACCGGGACATCGCCGACGCCCTGCAGATTTCGCATCAACGCGTCTCCCAGCTGGTGACGTCTTGAGTCACAACCGAGAGCAGGCCGCCCGCGACGCCGAGCGGTGGCTCGACCGCCGACCCGAACTTCCGTGAGCTTGACCACCGCGGCCAGCTCGTCGTGGCCGATGGCCGCTTCACCTACCGATGGACCGGCGCGGAACCACTCGCCGTCGGCGATAAGGTCAGGGTTCCCCCGACCTGGGTGGACGAGCGAGATCGGCGGACCAGGCGGCCCGGAGCTCGTCTCGGTCACCGCGATCGGCAGCAACTACACCGGCACCATCGTCCACATCCTCGGCCAGGAGGGCGCGTGAGCCACCGGAGCACCTGGCGGTACCGCGTCGTCCGCCAGACTCTCCACGGCGAAACGCTCTACGGCGTCCACGAAGCCTACGACGGCGGCACCAGCTGGACCGCGAACCCGGTCGCCCCGGTCGCCGAGTCCGTCACGGAACTACGCGACGTGCTCGCGAAGATGGCCACCGCCCCGGAGTTCGACGTCATCGACGACGACGCCCGTGGCGCCGTGGTCGTCGGCCGCCCCGACGAACCGTTCCGGGTCGCGCTGGCCCGCGAGCTTCACGCCGCCGACTGCGGATGTGCTGACTACGGCGACCCACGCACTGACGAGGACGACCGCTACATCCGGGCGGTGGATGCCGCTCTGGCTGGTGCCCGTCCCGCCGCCGCGCCCCCAGAGGGTCAGAGCATGCGCCGCTAGGGAAGGAGGCGGTAGAAGCGCCAGAAGCCGAACTCCTCGATCGGCAGGACCTCCACCTCGGAGAAGCCCGCGCGGGTCGCGTAGTCGCGCATCGTGGACGCGCGGATCACGGTGCCGGTGGCCGCCGAGGGATGGTGCGACATCGAGTCCGGCAGGCACAGCAGCGTGCTGAAGCCGTAGAGCAGCCGTTCGACGTCACCGGCCGGGGCGGTGAACGCGTCCTCCGCCGCCTCATCCATGACGATCACGACGCCGTTCGGGCGCAGCGAACGGCGCGCCGCGGTGAGGATCTCCACCGGGTGTGGCAGGTCGTGCAGGCACTCGAAGGCGAACACCGCGTCGTACGCCCCCTCGGGAAGCGTGTTCGCGGCATCACCGGTGGTGAATCCCATCCGATCGCCCAGCCCGGCCTCGACGGCGTGCTCCGCGGCGGCCGCGGTGGAAGGCGCGTCCGGGTCGTAACCGTGCACGGCGGCCTCGGGATAGGCGCGGGCCAGCGCGATCGCCGACCAGCCCTCACCACAACCGATGTCGGCGATCGCCGTCCCGGCGCTGCCCAGGTGCCGGTGCAGGTCGGGGACACCGGCCAGCGCGCCTGCCAGTGCCCGCTCGTACCACGGCCGATTCATGTCGGCCTGACCTGTGCGGGCGTCCGACCCGAACTGGGCCCAGCTCACCCCGCCGCCGGACGTATAGGCGTCGGCCAGCGCCGGCAGCTGCACGGCGGCCGCGCCGACGAACCGAGCCAGCGGCGCCAGGTAGTTCATGCTCGACGGGTCGGCGAGCACCTCCGCAGCAGCCTGCTCGAGCCGGAACCGCCGCGGCGTGTCCGGGCTCTCCGGCTCGGAGACGGACACGATTCCCGACGCGGCCTGCTGCTCGAGCCATTCCCGGGCGTAGCGGGGGTCGGTCCCGGTGCGGTCGGCCAGCTCATCCGGGGCGAGAGCGCCCGCCTCGGACAGGGTCCGATACCAACCCAGCCGGTCGCCGAGATAGATGTTGAGCACGTCGAACGCGCCCAATGCCGCCGTGAAGATCCGTTCGGCGACGTCCTCGACGTTCGTGCCGGCATCCGGGTCCTTCGTCGGAGCACCCATCTCGCGCCTCCTGCTGGCCGGGTAGTCGGACGTATCGTGCGATTGACCGGCCATGGTCGCGTGCGAACACGAGCGAGGCAACGGAACAGGAACGGGTCGGGCGGAAAATAGTCAATCGGTTGTAGACGAGGAGCGGGTCGTCAGCTGGCCCGGGAGTCCGGGATGCGTGGGTCCGGCGGCGTCTTCGCGGCGCGTTCCTTCACCGACGTCGCGTAGAGGTCGACGTAGGTCTGCCCGGAGATCTCCATCAGGTCGTACATGATCTCGTCGGTCATCGAGCGCTCGATGAACCGGTCCCCGGCCATGCCCTCGTAGCGGCTGAAGTCGATCGGCTCGCCGATCCGGATCCGGATCTTGCGGGGGCGCCACATCCGGGAGCCGATCGGGTTGACGCGGTCCGTGCCGACCATCACGACCGGGACGACCGGTACGCCGGCCTCCAGCGCCATCCGCGCGACGCCGGTCTTGCCCTTGTAGAGCTTGCCGTCCGGCGATCGGGTGCCCTCGGGGTAGATGCCGAGCAGCTTGCCCTCGCCCAGCAGCCGGGTCGCGGTGTCCATCGCCGCCCGCGCCGCGGACCCGCCGGAGCGGTCCACCGGGACCTGTCCGACGCCGGTGAAGAACTGCTTCTTCAGCCATCCCACCAAGCCCGGCTGGGTGAAGTACTCGCGCTTGGCCAGGAACGTGATCCGGCGCGGCACCAGCAACGGGAGGAAGAACGAGTCGGCCACCGCCAGGTGGTTGCTGGCCAGGATCGCCCCACCGCGCTCGGGGATGTTCTCCAGGCCCTCGATCGTCGGCCGGCAGAACAGCCGCATCAGCGGGCCCAGCAGAACGAACTTGGACCACCAGTACAGCACCGTGCGCTGCCTCCTCGCCGACGTGGAGCCCAAGCCTACGGACGGGCTCGCGATCCCGACAACGGGGCAGGTGATCATGGGGCCGTGTGCGCGCGACCCGGCCACGCCGAGATGATGGCCCGGCCACGCCGAGATGGATGCGAAGGTCCCGCACTGATGCTGCATCGGCCGTCCGCGCCGTGTCAGGATGTGGTGACGCTGGTGCGGCCGCGCATCTCCGGGAGGGGTCATTCATGGACGTCGCGCACGCCCGGCCCCGGGGACGCACCCCGGTGCCTTGGGACGAGAGGTGAGCCGCGAGCCCGAGGACGACACGGGGGACGCCGCCGCCGACCGAGC
>JAKDNL010000040.1 GCA_030451825.1 Pseudonocardia sp.
GGTGAGCGAGGGGTCCCTTCGGGACACCGGGTCAGAGGGACGCGGACTCCGGGTCGGGGCGCGTCGGGTCGGGTCGGGTCGCTGAACTCGGCACCACTCGTGAGCGGAAATCGTCGCCCGGGCAGCGATATCCGCGCACGGGTGGTCAGGACAACACCATCGGCACGTGCGCGCCCAGGCCCCTCTCCGCGGCGGCCGTCCGGACGGCGTCGATCACCAGGTGCAGCGCCGAGCGGCGCGCCGAACGGGTGCGGTAGGCGACGGAGACCGTTCGGGTCAGGGCGTCGCCGAGGGCCACCACGTCCACCCCGGGCGGGCGCAGCGCCAGCCCCAGGTCCGAGACCAGGGTGACGCCCAGCCCGGCCGCGACCATCGCCAGCGCCGTGGCCTGCTCCTCCACCTCGTGGTTGATCCGCGGCTCGAACCCGCTGCTCTGACACGCCAGTCGCGCGGCGTGCCCGAAATGCGAGCGGGGCCCGGACAGGATCCACGGGTGGTCGGCCAGCTCGGGCAGCGTGACGCTGGCCGCGGGGACGGCGCCGGCCGGGACGGCAGCGTAGAGGCGCTCGACCGCGATCACCGCCCGTTCCAGGCTCGGGTCCCAGGGCATCGGGTAGTTCGCGTAGTCGATGACGAAGGACAGGTCGAGGGCCCCGTCGCGCACTGCTCCCGCCATGTCTTCGGGGGCGAGCTCGCGGGTGCGGACCTCGATCCCGGGGTGGGTGGTGGCCAGCGAGGTCAGCGCGGCCGGCAGCAGCCCGGAGGCGACCGAGGCCCACACACCCGCGGTCAGCCTCACCGAGATCGACTCCTGGGCCTCCTCGAGGGCAAGCGTGGCCCGCTCCACCGAGCTGAGGATCTCCTCGGCGTGGTCGGCGAGGAGCACCCCGAGGTCTGTCAGCTGCACCCGCCGGCCCAGGCGCTCGAACAGCTTCGCGCCGACGTCGCGCTCGAGCTGCGCGAGCTGCTGCGACACCGCGGAGGCCGTGTAGTGCAGCGCGGTCGCCGCCGCGGTCACCGTGCCACGGCGATGTAGCTCACGCAGCATCCTCAGCCTCGGCAACGACAGCTCCATGAGCTGCAGCGTAGGCGCTGTGCAGGAACGGTGAACGTGACACTTAATGATCCGTAAATGGACGCGGGTCACGCCCGGCCGCAGTCTGGGGACACCGGCGAGAGACCGCCGCTCGCGGATGGCGCAGTCCGGCTAGCCCTCGCTCCTCGTACTCCTGGAGTGACAGCGGTCTCCCGAAGGACCCGAACGCGCGCGACGAGAACGAAGTGGAGGTGGGTTGTCATGACCACGATGCAGAACCCGATGGAGCACACCGGTGCCGCGATCAGCACCCTTGTGCCCCAGCAGACCGGATTCGACACCGCGGCAACCCGCGCCGAGCCCTACATGCGGGTCCAGTGGAACGACCCCGTGACCGGAGCCGTCGGCTACCTCGTCGTCCACACCCTGCGCGCGGGCCTGGCCACCGGCGGCACCCGGATGCGTGCCGGTGCCACGATGACCGAGGTCGAGGACCTCGCCCGCGGTATGGCCAACAAGACCGCGACGTTCGACCTGCCGGTCGGCGGCGCCAAGGGCGGCATCGACTTCGACCCGAAGGACCCCCGCGCCGTCGAGGTGTTGGAGCGCTACTGCGAGGCCATGCGCCCGTGGATCGACGCGCACTGGGTGACTGCCGAGGACCTCGGGGTCCCGCAGCACCTGATCGACGAGGTGTTCGCCCGCCTCGGTCTGGGCCAGAGCTACCACGCGGCGATCCGCCGTGCGGCCGACCCGGACGCCACCATGAAGCGCGTGCACGCCGGCCTGAACGCGGCCGTCCCGGGCGACATGCTGCTCGGTGACGTGATCGGCGGCTACGGCGTGGCGCACGCCTGCATCGCCTCCGCCGTCTCCTGGGGACAGGCCCCCGCCGACACCACCGTCGCCATCCAGGGCATCGGCACCATGGGCGGCGGCGCCGCCTGGTATCTGCACGAGGCCGGGATGAAGGTCGTCGCCGTCGCGGACGCGGCCGGCACCCTCTACCAGCCCGAGGGCCTCGACATCCCGGCGTTGCTCGACCTGCGCGACTCCTACGGCGAGGTCGACCGGTCCCGCCTGCCCGAGGGCGTGCAGCAGCTGCCGCGTGCCGCCGTGATGGCCACCGAGGTCGACATCCTGGTCCCGGCCGCGATCTCCTACGCGATCACCCCGGACAACACCTACGACGTCGCCGCGCGCGTGGTCGTGGAGGCGGCGAACGCCGCGACGACCCCCGAGGCCGAGGCCATGCTGGCGGCCCGCAACATCCCGGTGCTGCCGGACTTCGTGGCCAACGCCGGCGCCGTCGCGTGGGCCTGGTGGCTGCTGCTCGGCGAGGTCGACGACGACCCGGACACCTCGTTCGACCGCCTGCGCACCGTGATGCACGCCAAGGTCTCGCAGCTTCTCGCCCGCTGGACCGACGAGGGCGTCACCCCGCGTCAGACCGGCCACGAGTTCGCCGCCGCGCACGCCGGTGACAGCACGGGAGAGGTCGTCATCCCCTGAGCCCGCTCGTCGCGGCGAGGGCCCGGAGCCGGTGTCGGTTCCGGGCCTCGGGGCGCTCACCGCGAACGCGCGCCCGCCGTCGGGTCGCGCGGTGCACGTTCCGATGCGCGCGCGGCCGCGGTCGCGTCGCGACATTCGGCGCGCGTCCGGGTGGCCGGCGCGCGGTGCGGACCCCGGTCACGGTGCGGACACGGTCTCCGGTATCCACAGCACGATCTGTGGGAACAGGGTGAAGAGCAACACGAGGATCAGCATGGCCACGATGTAGGGCACGACCGCCCGGAAGATCTCCTCCGCCGGACGGCCGGTCGCGCGGGCCACGATGAACACGTTGCGTCCCAGCGGTGGGGTGACCAGGCCGATCTCGGCCAGCAGTACCACCATCACCCCGAACCAGATCGGGTCGTAGCCCAGTTCCTCGACGACCGGCAGCACGATCGGCACGGTCAGGGCCAGGATCGCGATCTGGTCCATGAACGCGCCGAGCACCAGGTAGGCCACGGCGATCAGCAGGAACACCAGCACCGGTGGCGCCGCGAGCGCGCCGATCGACTCGACCAGGTCCTCGGTGACCCGGGTCAGCGTGAGGAAGTAGCCGAGCAGGTAGGCCCCGGCGATGATCAGCAGGATCATCGCGCTGGACTCGAGCGTGCGCAGCAGTGCGTGGCGCAGGTTCTCCAGGCTGAGCCGTCGTCGCGCCGCGCACAGCGCCAGCGCGCCGAGCGCACCCAGTGCGGCAGCCTCGGTCGGGGTGGCGAGGCCGATGTAGATGCCGCCGACGACCAGCAGGAACAGTACGGCCACCGGGCCGACCGCGGTCAGCGTCGCGACCTTGGCCGCGATCGGGTGGCGCTCACCGCGCGGTGCCAGTTCCGGGTTCCGCCGGACCAGCAGCAGCGTCATGACGATGATCGCCAGGGTGATCAGGATCCCGTGCCCGGCGGGCTCTCGCGCGCCACACTGCACCCGCTCGCGGCGAGCAGCAGACCGATCGCCACCAGCACACCGACCGTCGTCCTGGACATCGTCGTCCTCCTCCTGCGGTGGGGCCCGGTCAGGGGCCGGGTGGGGGGCCGGTCGAGCCGCCGTGCACGAGCGTCGAGCCCACCAGCTCCGAGGCGGTCGGTGCGGGGCCGTCCGAGATCCGGGCCAGCAGCAGCCGCGCCGCGCGGCTCGCGAGCTCGGGATAATGCACCGACACGGTGGTCAGCGGCGGGTCGCTGAGCGCGAACCAGCTCGGGTCGCCGTAGACGACCAGAGACAGGTCGTCGGGCAGTCGCAGGCCCATCGCGCGGATCTCCCGGGCGACCGGCATCGACAGTGTGCCGCCGCCGACGACCAGCGCCGTCGGCCGGTCCGGGTGCCCGAACAGCTCCCGCGCGGCCCGCGGACCGTTGCTCGCGGCCGGCTCCAGCAGACGGACCTCGAGGGTGTCCGGGTCGAGCCCGGCGAGCTCGGCGCCGCGGCGGACCGAACCCAGCCGGGCGGCGCCGTTCGAGATCGCCGTGCTCTGTCCGATGTAGCCGATCCTTCGGTGTCCGAGCGCCGCGAGATGCCCGATCGCGTCGGCCAGTGCCTGCTCGTCGTCGCTGAACACGCCGGGCGCGTCGATGCCGGCACTGCGGTGGAACTCCACGGTGGGCAGCCCGCGCAACAGTTCACGGGTGCGCTCCAGTACACCCGAGCTGGGGGAGACGATCACCCCGGCGACGCGGGTGGCGATCAGGTCCTGGAGCTGGGTGAGCTCTCGGCGCGGGTCGTTCTCGGTGATCGTGAGGATCATCTGGGTGCCGTCGGCGGAGAGCAACCGGGCGCACTCGGCGGCGACGGCGGAGTAGGCCGGGGTGTCGACGTAGGGGATGACGAACCCGACGAAGGCCCGGCTGGAGTTCGACGACAGCGCGCGGGCCAGGCGGTTCGCCACGTAGCCACGGGCGCTCGCGTGCTCCCGGATCCGCTGCGCGAGCTCCGGCCGCACGGTGTCGCTGCCGTTGAGCGCGCGCGACACGGTCGCTGTGGAGACGCCCAGCTCACGGGCCAGGTCGACGACGCCGATCTCGGCTCGGCGGGCGCGTGCCGGCATTGTTCGCAAACCTTTACATCGGGCGACGGGTGATGAAGCGCCCTCATGCAACAGCAGGGCTACGCGGTGCGTCAAGGACCGTTGACGGTCTCGCGCAGCCTGTGCTGTACTGCGGTCTCGACAGAATGTAAGCCTTTACAGTCCAGCACATGATGCCGCGACACGAGGATGTGAGATCGAGCCGATGACAGCCTCCCCGACGGGCGGGCCGCTGACCGGCCTGCGGGTGATCGACGCCGCCACCCTGGCGGCCGGCCCGCTGATCGCCACCTGGCTCGGCGAGCACGGCGCCGACGTGATCAAGATCGAGCAGCCGGACGGCGGCGATCCGCTGCGCCAGTGGGGCGCCCAGCGCGACGGCGTGGGCCTGATGTGGAAGAGCCTGGGCCGGAACAAGCGCTCGGTCACGCTGAACCTGCGCGAGCAGGCCGGGCGCGACCTGCTGCGCGATCTCACCGACACCGCCGACGTCGTCGTGCTGAACCTGCGCCCGTCCACGTTGACGAAGTGGGGGATCGACCACGCGACGCTGGCCGAGCGCAACCCGGGCCTGGTCATGGTGCACGTGACCGGGTACGGCGAGGGCGGGCCCAAGTCCGACCGGCCCGGCTTCGGCACGCTCGGCGAGGCGATGAGCGGGTTCGCCCACCTCACCGGCGAACCGGACGGGCCGCCGACGCTGCCGTCGTTCATGCTCGCCGACGGCGTCGCGGCGCTGACCGCCACCTACGCGGTGATGATGGCGCTCTATCACCGCGACGTCCGCGGCGGGCCCGGGCAGCTGATCGACATCAACCTGATCGAGCCCCTCGCGCGGCTGATCGAGCAGCCGGTGCTGACCTACGACCAGCTCGGCACCATCCCGACCCGCACAGGCAACCGCTGGGACATCAGCGCCCCGCGCAACACCTACCGCACCTCCGACGGGAACTGGCTGGCCATGTCCGGCAGCGCACCGTCGATCGCGATGCGGGCGCTGCGCGCGGTCGGGCACCCGGAGCTGACCGAGGACCCGCGCTTCGCCCACGCCCAGCAGCGGCTGCGCAACGCGACCGCGATCGACGCGGTGATGGCCGAGTGGATCTCCACGCACACCCTGGACGAGGCGATGGACGTCTTCGAGGAGGCGAACGTCGCCGCCGCCCCGGTCTACGACGCGGCGCAGCTGCTCGACGACCCGCAGCTGATCGCCCGCGGGACCTACCCGACGATCCGGGACCCGCAGCTCGGGGCGATGCGGGTGCAGGCCCCGGTGCCGCGGTTCTCGGGCACGCCGGGCGGGATCGACCACCTCGGCCCGGAGCTGGGGGAGCACAACGAGGAGGTCTACGGCGGCCTGCTCGGGCTCGACGCGGATCGCCGCGCCGCGCTGCACGAGCAGGGAGTGATCTGATGCCGACCGTCCGCCCACGCCGCTCCGAGCTGGCGACCCCGGCCAGCAACGACGCGATGTTCGCCAAGGCCGCCGCCGCCGGCGCCGACATGGTGTTCCTCGACCTGGAGGATGCCTGCGCCCCGGCCGAGCGGGAGGCGGCACGCGGCAAGGCGGCCGCGGCGCTGCGTGACCTGGACTGGGGCTCGACGACCCGGGCGATCCGGTGCAACGGCGTCGACACCCGCTGGGCCCACGGAGACGTGATCGAGGTGGTCACCGCGGCGCGGGAGAACCTGGACATGATCGTCGTGCCGAAGGTGCGCACGGCCCGCGACGTCTGGTGGGTCGACGTGCTGCTCACCCAGCTGGAACAGACGCTCGGGCTGACGAAGAAGATCGCCCTCGAGGTGCTGATCGAGGAGGTCGAGGGCCTGCAGAACGTCGACGAGATCGCGCACTCCAGCGACCGCCTGGAGGCGATCATCTTCGGCGCCGGGGACTTCTCCGCCTCCCAGGGCGCCCGGGTGGACACGAACTTCGACCCGGTCGTCGACTACCCGGGCGACCTGTGGCACTACGCCCGCGCCCGGATCATGGTGGCCGCCCGCGCGGCCGGGATCGAGGCCGTCGACGCGCCGTTCCCGAACTACCGGGACCCGGACGCCTACCGCATCGCCTGCGACCGGGCCGGCGCGATGGGTTACGCCGGCAAGTGGGCGATCCACCCCAGCCAGGTCGAGATCGCGAACGACGCGTTCGCCCCGACCCCGCACGAGATCGCGCACGCCCGGCGGGTGGTCGCGGCCTACCGGGAGGCGGAGGCGTCCGGGCGGGGTGCGACCGGGCTGGACGGGATGTTGGTCGACGCCGCGCACCTGCGGCACTCGGAGACCGTGGCGCGCAAGGCCGCGCTGCTGGGACTTGATGGAGCAGTGTTGAAGGGAGATGGGGCGTGAGCGAGCGGCAGATGACGCTGGTGGGCTTCATGCAGGCGGGGAACGTGACCGTCTACTCGGGATCGTGGCGCTACCCGTCGGCGGACCTCGGGTTCCTGACGATGGACTACTACACCCACATCGCCCGGGTTCTGGAGCAGGGCAGGTTCGACTGCGTGTTCTTCGACGACCGGCTCGCGATGCCCGGCGTCTACGGCGACTCGATCGACGACACCGTCCGCTACGGGGCGCGGCCGATCAAGCTGGACCTGACCGCCGTGCTCGGCGGCATCATCGGCGCGACCAGCCGGATCGGCGTCGGCGCGACCTACTCGACGACGTACTACGACCCGTTCCACGTCGCGCGCACGTTCGCCACGCTCGATCACCTCTCCGGCGGTCGCGCGGCGTGGAACGTCGTGACCTCGGTGAACGACTCGGAGGCGCAGAACTTCGGCGTCGAGACGCACCTGGGCCACGACGAACGCTACGAGCGCGCGCACGAGTTCCTGCAGGCCGTGCACGCGCTGTGGGAATCCTGGGAGGACGGCGCGCTGGTCCTGGACAAGGAGTCCGGCGAGTTCGCGGACCCGTCCAAGGTGCACCGGGTCGACCACGACGGGAAGTGGTTCTCCGTCCGCGGACCGCTGACCGTGCCGCGCAGCCCGCAGGGGCGCCCGGCGATCCTGCAGGCCGGCTCGTCCGGGCGCGGGCGGGACTTCGCCGCGCAGTGGGCCGACATGATCTTCACGGCGGATCCGGGCCTGGAGACCGCGCAGGCTCACTACCGGGAGCAGAAGGAGCAGGTCGCGGCGTCCGGGCGGGACCCGGAGCAGGTCAGGATGCTGCCGATGGCCTACATCGTGGTCGGCGAGACCGAGGCCATCGCGAAGGAGAAGGAACGCCTGTTCCTCGAGGCCTACGTGCACCCGCTGGCCTCGCTCGCGCTGCTGTCCGAAGTGCTCAACTACGACTTCGCCCAGCACGACCTGGACGACCCGGTGACGACGGAGATGATGGAGTCCAGCTCCGGCATCCGCGGGCTGGCCCAGGGGGTCGCGCAGCACTTGGACCGCGAGGTGACCGTCCGCGACCTGGCCGCGCACCGGGCCACGCTGCTGCAGGGGCCGCGGTTCGTCGGCACCGGCGAGCAGGTCGCGGACCAGATGCAGGAGTGGTTCGAGAGCCGGGCCTGCGACGGGTTCGTCCTCGCCGCGACGCACCTGCCCGGCGCGTTCGAGGAGGTCGTCCGGATGGTCGTGCCGATCCTGCAGGAGCGCGGCCTGTTCCGGCGGGAGTACGCCGGCCCGACGCTGCGCGACCAGCTAGGCGTACCCCGGCCGTGAGCGGATATCGCTGCCCCGGCAACGATATCCGCGCACGACCCCCCCAGGGTCGATCGCACGCTCAGGGGGCCGATCGCGCGGGGATCCGGCGCCTGCGGATCCGGCCCCACGGCTTGTAGCCGGCCAGCAGCACCGCCAGCACCAGCCCCGTCGGGGACACGATCGGCGGGTAGAGGATCTGGTCGGCCGTGAACGCGTCCGGGACACCGGCGGCGAGGTTGCGCCCGTGCTCGGCGGCGTCGTCGACGCCCGGCCACAGCGCGACCACGATCAGCGTGCTGAACACGACGTTGATCGCGAGTTTGATCGCGACCCACCAGTGCCGGACGATCCCGTAGCGGCTGCACACGGCCAGGATCAGGCCGCTGACCAGGCAGACCAGCGATGCGATCAGCATCGGCGGGAGCAGCAACGGCAGCGCCTGCAGCGCGATCGCGGCCGTGCCGGGCGCGGCCAGCAGCCCGGTCACGATCAGCACGGCGAGCACGATGTCGATCCCGATCCAGGCGCCCATCGAGATCAGGTGCGCGGCCAGCACGGCCTTGCGGGTGCCAGGGCGCAGCCGGCGCGCCGGCGCCGGCAGGCGATCGGGGGTCGTGTTCGTCGCGGTCATCGGGGGCCCTCCGGGCTCGGCGGTGAGTCGGATCGACCGTGCCGCAACCGGGGGCCCCGGTCATCCTCCGAGGGGCGACGCCGGGCCTACTGCGCCGGGCGCAGTGACGGCACGTTCCTCATCCCACGTACCCCTGGCGCATGTCCTGCACGATCCGCGGGTGGTCCAGCGTGTCCGGAGCCAGCTGCCGGGGCTGCCGGTCCCGGGGGAACACCGCGGCGGCCCGCAACACCGCCTCGTCGAGGAACCGCATCCGCGGTGCCCGTGCGGACAGGGCCGGTGTGGGCGGCACCGGGCCGGCCTGGGCCAGCGCGAAGCCCCAGTCCCCGAAGCTGGGCACGTGCACGTGATAGGGCGTGACCGCCAGCCCGCTTGAGCCCATCGTGGACACCGTCCGCCAGAACGCGTCGGGCGTGGAGTACGGGCTCCCGGCCTGCACCACCACCAGGCCGCCGGGTGCGGTCGCTGCACGCACCAGGCCGTAGAACTCGGTGGAGTAGAGCCGCCCCAGTGCCGGGGTGTCCGGGTCCGGCAGGTCCACGATCACCGCGTCGAAGCCGCCCGGGCGGACCCCGGTGGCGGTCCGTTCACGCAGCCAGCGAAACGCGTCGTCGACGACGACGTGCATCCGCGGGTCGCTCAGGGCGTCGTGGTTCAGCCCGGCCAGCCGGGTGCGGGCCAGCTCCAGCACCGCCGGATCCAGCTCGACCTGCACCACCTCGCGCACCGAGGGGTGGCGCAGCACCTCGCGCGCGGCCAACCCGTCGCCGCCGCCCACGATCAGCACCCGGCGCGGGTCCCGGGCCAGCGCCGGATGGACCAGCGTCTCGTGGTAGCGGTACTCGTCGCGGCTGGAGAACTGCAGGTCCCCGTCGAGGTAGAGGCGCACGTCGCCGGCTCGTTCGGTGAGCACGATCTGCTGATAGGCGGAGTGTTGCGCGACGAGGACAGGGTCGTCGTAGAGCCGCTGTCGCGCGGTCACCTGGATGTCCGCCGAGCGCAGGATCAGCCCGCCGAGCAGCGCGGCGGCGACCAGCAGGGCCGCCGTCGCGGCCCACCGTGCCGTCCGGCTCATCCGGGAACGCAGCAGGAACCCGGCCAGTACCGCGGCGGCGAGCAGGTTCACCATGCCGATCAGCGCGGCGCCCCGGATCTGCCCGGCCAGAGGCAGCAGCAGGAACGGCCACGCGAGCCCGCCCAGCAGCGCCCCCGCGTAGTCCGCGGCGTTGAGGTTGGCCAGCACCCTGCCGGTGCCCGTGGCGTCCATCCCGGAGCGGCCGGAGGTCAGCAACGTCATCAGCAGCGGCACCTCGGCGCCGACCAGCGCGCCAAGCAGTGCGGTCGCCCCGACCAGGACCGCGGTGTCGGTGCCGTAGTAGGAGAACGTCACGTACAGCGTCACTGCGGACAGTCCGCCGAGCACGCCGAGCAGGATCTCCACGGCCACGAACGCGGTGGCCGCGTGCGCGAGCAGCGGCTTGACCAGCAGCGCGCCCGCGCCGAGCGCCGCGACGTAGCCGGCGACGATCAGCGAGGTCTGGGTGATCCCGCCCCCGGTGAGGCTCGCCGACAGGGTCAGCAGCACCAGCTCGTAGGTCAGCCCGCAGGCGGCACACGCCGCGACCGCGGCGAGCAGCAGCACGCGGGAACGGGTACGGGTACGGGTAGTAGCCATCCCCTCGACCTCCGGTGGCTCAGGAGAGGGCGGCCGCGTTCACGGTCCCGATCGCCAGCAGGCTGACCCCGACGGCCCAGGCCGCCCCGTTCATCCTCGGCTCGTTGACCAGGTTGCGAAGGTGACCGGGTACGAACACGTCCAGCAGTCGGAGCGCGAGGGCCTGCAGCACGACGCCCAGCAGACCGTAGACCGCCGAGTCGACCAGGCCCTGGGCCAGCGAGTCGGAACTGGTCAGGATGGCCGTCACGACGATGATCGCCAGCGCCAGGTGGTTGGCGCCGAGCAGGATCGCCGCGTTCGGGTTCCGGTCGGTGTAGACCTGCCGGCGCAGGTTGCCAGGAGTGAGCAGGTCCAGGGCGATGAATCCGAGGCCCAGCACGACGAAGCCGACCACGAAGTAGAGCAGGGTGGCGAGCACCCCTTGCCCGAGCGTCTCGCCGGATACGGGTCCGAGCCCCTGTGCCAGGTATGTCACGTTCACGTCTCACTCCTCCGGGTCGCCGGTGCGGCGAGGTCGGTCATTTCACGTCTCCCGGGCCGCCGCCCATCGAGCCACCGGCCGGCGAGCCCGGCCGGAACCCGGGCGCGCCGAGGAACAGGAAGCCGCCGCGGCTGAACCGGCCGTCGATGTCCTCGACGGTGACGGTGCTCCCGTTCGGCGCGGGGCCGACGATCACGATGTCATCGTCGTAGCGCAGGTACTCCGATCCGCCGTCGGCCGTACGGGCCGCCGGCGGGATCGCGTTCACGATCCGGGATGCGGTGGCGCCCACCGGTTCGGTCGAGGAGTAGACGGTGGTGTCACCGTTGCTCCGCTGCTGCGGGTAGGCGTCGCCGACGACGTCGCGGACGTCGCTGCCGAGGCCACACCCGGTCAGCAGCGCACCGGCCGACAGCAGCGCGACGACCTGCAGCGGGCGCCTCACTCGGGCTGCTGCGAGTGCAGCACCACGAGCTCGCCGCGCGAGATCGAGCGGCCGGTGGAGACCTCCCAGGACTGGGTCGGCGCCCAGCGCTCGAACGCGAGCAACCCGGTTTCGTCCGCGGTGGCGTAGTCGGCGTAGTCCACCGTCCCGCTCGCGCCGGTCCCGGTGGTGCCCTCTGCGGTGAACGACGCGCGTCCGCGCTCGATCCGGCGGTGCACCCGGTCGTCGAGCACGACATCGCCGTCCGGGGTGAGCCCGGTACCCTCGCGGCGCATCCACAGGGTCATCTCCAGCTCGCCCTCGTCATCCTCGACGCTGAGCCAGCGACGCCCGGTCGACCCGTCCAGCAGGTGCTCACGCCACTGCGCGCCGCCTTCGGTGAGAACCAGCGTGCCCCGCACCACGTGATCGACGCCGGCGTAGGTGACGACGTCGCCCACCCCGATCCGGTGCGGATCGTAGAGGCCCGGCCCGTCGGCCAGCGGATCGACCCGGCCAGGGGTGGTCTCCGATGCCGAGGATCGGGCCCGCACCACCAGCACCAGCACCGCGACGAGCGCGACGACTACCACCACACCGATCAGGATCTCAATCATCGGGCGCCTCCGGGGCGGTCTCGGGTGCGGACGACCGTATCGTGTCGGCTGTCCGGTCCGTGTTGGGATGCTCCGGTGGAACTCGACCGGCTCGACGAGCGGATCATCGCGCTGCTGGTGGCGGACGCCCGCCGCACCTACGCCGACCTGGGGGACGAGGTCGGCCTGTCCGCGCCGGCGGTGAAGCGCCGGGTGGACCGGCTGCGCGCGGGTGGCGCGATCGCCGGGTTCACGGTGCGCCTGGACCCGGCCGCGCTGGGCTGGTCGGTGGAGGGCTACGTCGAGATCTACTGCGCCACCAGCACTCCACCGGAGACGATCCGGGCGACGGTCGCCCGGTTCCCGGAGGTCCTCGAGGCCAGCACCGTCTCCGGGGAGGCGGACGCCGTGCTGCGGCTGGTGGCCTCCGACATGCACCACTTCGAGCGGGTCCTGGAACAGATCGGAGCCCAGCCGTTCGTGGCCCGCACGAAGTCGGTCCTGGTGCTCTCGCCGCTGATCCGCAGGCCCGCGGCACCCCTGCTCTCCTGAGTCACGGTCATCACGCAACGGATCACCGGATCGAGGCAGATGCGCGCAACCGATCGCCGCCAACTGGCAACAGGACGCGATTGTCCGTGCCCGGGAGGGTTCCTAACGTTGTTCTGACACCGTCGGCAACGAGGCCGCGGACCCGTTCACACGCGTGGAGCGAGCCTGTGACCAGCGTCCTGAGCAACCCGAGCACCGCAACCGCCACCGAGCGCACCGAGCGCACCGCCACCCGCCGGCGCTACCTGATGTGCCGGCCCGAGCACTTCGCCGTCGAGTACTCGATCAACCCGTGGATGCACCCGGACGTCGGAGTCGATCGCGACCTGGCGATCCGGCAGTGGGAGGAGCTGCGCGCGACGTATGTGAGCCTCGGCCACCGGGTCGAGCTGCTCGACCCCGTGCCCGGCCTGCCGGACATGGTCTACACCGCGAACGGCGCCACCGTCGTCGACGGCACCGTGCTCGGCGCCCGGTTCCGGCATGCCGAGCGGGCCGCGGAGGCCGCCGCACACCGCGACTGGTTCAGCGGCGCCGGGTTCGAGCGCGTGGTCGAGCCACGGTTCGTCAACGAGGGGGAGGGCGACCTGCTCGTCGTCGGGGACGTCGTGCTCGCCGGCACCGGGTTCCGCACCGACCCGCGCGCCCACGCCGAGGCCGCCGCCGTGCTGGGCCGCCCGGTGCTCCCGCTGGAGCTCGTCGACCCGCGCTACTACCACCTCGACACCGCGCTCGCGGTCCTCGACGACACCACCATCGCCTGGCTGCCGGAGGCGTTCACGCCCGCCTCGCGGCAGGTGTTGCGTTCCCGTTTCCCGGACGCGATCGTCGCCGACCCGACCGACGCCGCCGTGCTGGGGCTCAACGCGGTGAGCGACGGGCGCCACGTCGTGCTTCCCGCGCAGGCCACCGGCCTCGCGGCGACGCTGGCCGGGCGCGGGTTCACCCCCGTCCCGGTGGACCTGTCCGAGCTGCTCAAGGGCGGCGGCGGACCCAAGTGCGCGACATTGGAGATCCGAGGATGACGATCACCGCTGGGCCCCGTACCGCCACCGCCGACCCGGTGGCGCACAACTACAACCCGCTCCCGGTCGTGGTGGCCCACGGTGAGGGCGCCTGGGTGCGCGACGTCGAGGGCCGCCGGTACCTGGATCTGCTGGCCGGCTACTCGGCGCTGAACTTCGGGCACTGCCACCCCGCGCTGACTGCCGCCGCGCACCGGCAGCTCGACCGGGTCACCCTGACCGCCCGTGCGTTCGGTAACGACCAGCTCGAGCCGTTCTGCGCCGAACTCGCGGCGCTGCTCGGGCGGGAGACGGTGCTGCCGATGAACACCGGCGCCGAGGCCGTCGAGTCCGGGATCAAGGTGGCCCGCAAGTGGGGTTACGAGGTCAAGGGCGTGCTGCCGGGGCAGGCCCGGATCGTGGTCGCGGCCGGCAGCTTCCACGGGCGCACCACCACGATCGTCGGGTTCTCCACCGACCCGGAGGCCCGCGAGGGCTTCGGCCCGTTCACCCCCGGCTTCGACGTGGTGCCCTACGGCGACGCCGAGGCGTTGCGGGCGGCGATCGGGCCGGACACCGTCGCCGTGCTGATCGAGCCGATCCAGGGCGAGGCCGGCGTCGTCGTCCCGCCCGCCGGGTACCTGGCCGCGGTCCGCTCGGCCTGCGACGAGGCCGGGATCCTGTTCGTCTCGGACGAGGTCCAGGCCGGGTTGGGGCGTACCGGGCATCTGCTCGCCACCCGGGCCGCAGGCGTCGAGGCCGACGTGTACCTGCTGGGCAAGGCCCTCGGCGGCGGGATCGTCCCGCTCTCGGCCGTGGTCGCCGACGCCGCGGTGCTCGAGGTGCTGCGTCCCGGCCAGCACGGCAGCACGTTCGGAGGTAACCCGCTGGCCTGCGCGGTCGGGCGCGCGGTGGTGACGCTGCTGGCCGACGGCACGCTGCTGGAGCGGGCCCGCACGCTGGGGCCGGTGCTGGGGGAGGGGCTGGCCGGGATGGTCGGGCACGGCGCGGCCGCGGTCCGCGGGACCGGGCTGTGGGCCGGGATCGACGTGGCTCCCGGCTCCCGTCCGGACGCCGGTCGGGAGGTGTGCGAGCAGATGCTGCGGCGCGGGTTCCTGGTCAAGGACACCCACGGCGCGACGATCCGGCTCTCGCCCCCGCTCGTGATCACCGAGGACGAGCTGCGCGCCGCGCTGGACGCCCTGGGCCGGATACTGGCCGCACGGGCCTGACGCTCAGCCGTCGCGCCGCTCAGCCGTCGCGCCGCTCAGCCGTCGCGCCACTCAGCCGTCGCGCCACTGGGCGTTGTAGCGCCGGCGCGCCTCCTCGTCCTCGGGCGCGGTGCGCGCCTCCCGGGTGGCGGCGGCGGTACCGACCGGGTAGCCGGCCTTGCCCACGCGCGTCTCCGCGGACTCGTTCATGTAGGCCACCGAGTAGAAGTAGCCGATCAGCGCGCCGGCCAGCACGCCCATCAGCCGGACCCAGGACGGTCCGGGGACGACCAGGTAGAGGATCACCAGCAGCGGCAACAGCTGCACGGTCGCGCGGCCGAGATGGCGCAGCCACCAGGTCGGCGCCGTGACGTCGTGCAGCACCCACTCGTTGTTCCTCGCCGGCAGCCCGGCTCCGAACGCGTAGGCGATCCAGTGGAACGGGTCGGGACGGCGCATACCACCAGTGTCCCCCTTCTCGCCGAGGGTTCACACAGCCCGCGGGGTCAGATGTGGCGGGCGCTCGACCAGTGCCCGGACGACGTGTGACCGGCTGACGGCAAGGGTAGCCCCGGGTCATGAGTGATGTGGTGCAGACCTACGTGTTCACCGAGTACGGCGGCCCGGAGAACCAGGAGCTGCGGGAGCGGGTGGTGCCCGCGCCGGGCCCGACCGAGGTCCTGATCGAGGTCCGCGCGGCCGGGGTGAACCCGGTCGACTGGAAGATCCGCCGGGGGTACCTGCGGGAGGTCATGCCGCTGGACATGCCGGCCGGCGTCGGCCGTGAGGCGGCGGGGATCATCCGCGCGGTCGGCAAGGACGTCGAGGGCCTCGCGGTCGGCGACGAGGTGTTCGGCAACGTGTCCCCGACCTCCGGCGGGATCGCCGATGCGGCCCTGCTCGCGGCGGGTTCGACCGCGCGCAAGCCGCCGGGCGTGGCCTGGGAGACGGCCGCGGTGCTGCCGGTCTCGGCCGCGACCGCCTACGACGGGCTGGCCCAGCTGGCCTGCAGGACGGGCGAGATCCTGCTGATCAACGGAGCCGGCGGCGGCGTGGGCGTGGTCGCGGCGCAGCTGGCCCGGGACGGGGACGTGACCGTCGTCGGGATCGCCGGCGCGGACAAGCGCGACCTGGTGGAGTCCCTGGGCGCCGTGCACGTCGCGTCCGGGCAGAACGTGGCCGAGCGGGTGCACGAGGTGCTCCCGGACGGCGTGCACGCGATCCTGGACCTGGTCGGCGGTGACGCGCTGCGCGCGGTCGCCGGCCTGGTGACCGACCCGTCGCGGATCGTGTCCGCGGCCGACCCGCACACCGCCACCGAGGTCGGCGGGGCGCCGGTCCAGCGCGACGGCACGAGCCGGGTGCTCGACGCCGTCGTGCACCAGGTGGCGCTGGGCAAGCTGGACCCGCACGTCAACGAGACGTTCCCGCTCGCGGAGGCCGCCGAGGCGATCCACGCGGTCGAGGAGGGGCACGCGCGGGGCAAGGTCGTCGTCACCGTCGGGGGCTGACCGGCGCATGTCCCCATAGCCGCCCCCGCCAGCGGCCAGCGGCCTGCAGCGGGAGGGTGACCTCAGATGCGCGGCCAGGCCCGCACGAGATCGCGGTCGCCGTCGACCGTCAACTCGAGCGGGTCGACCCGGTGCCACAGCCCGAGAAGCAGGTCGGAGGCGGTGCCGCGCAGCGTCGTGACCGGCCCGGGGTGTGGCAGGTCCCGATGCAGGGTGTGACCGAGATCGGCCACCTGGAGGGCCAGGGTCGCCTCGTTCTCGGGCGCACCGCCGGTGGCGAACGCGGTGGTGACGAACACGTCCAGGTACTCGTGCAGGCCGTCGACAGCGACGTCGGCCGGGACCGGTGCCGGCTCGTCCGACTCCAGGTGGGCCGCGTCCCAGCGGTGTATCGAGACGTCCTGCGCGCTGCGGCGAACCCAGAATGCGGCGATCTGCGGCCCGGTCGACCAGTTCGGTACCGGGTCGGCAGGGTCGACGTCGCGCAGCAGGCCCAGCAGGCCCGCCAGCGTCGAGTCCCAGTCCCGCACGGCCTCGCCGGGGTCGACGACGTCCGGTAGCGGGGCCGCGATCCCGCCGGGCTCGAGGAGCACGCCGCGCAACCAGGCGGTGAACGCCGTCAGATGCCCGATCAGATCGGTGCCGGTCCAGTCCGGGCAGCTCGGCACGATGCGGTCCGGGTGGGCCCGGGACAGACGTCCGATCTCGACGCCGTCGGCGGCGATGCGGTCCAGGTACCGGGCGGGGGTGAGCGCCGGCGCATCCGTCGTCATGACAACCAGGGTGTCATCTCCGGCGGTCCCCGGCTGGTCACAGAAAATCGAATGCACGAGGATCCGCACTGCCACTAACGTCCGGTTCGTGGCAGCACCAGCGATGACGCGGCTGCGCAGCGCCTGACGGCTGCGCCCCGTGTCACCCGGCCCGCACGACGGGCCCTCCCGGCGTACGCCGTCGACCGCAGGTATCACTCACCTGCCGGGCGACGCGTCCTGCTCGCGCGCCCCGGCCGCTGCCCGGGAGAACTTCTCTTGCACCGCCCTTTCGGCCGACACGAGCTCGGCCAGAACTTCCTCGTCGACTCCACCGTTCCGGCTTCGCTGGCTACCGTCGTCGCAGGCTGGGAGCCGCGACCGCTGCTCGAGCTCGGCGCCGGCGACGGCGCCCTGACCGCGGCACTGCTCGAGCTGGAGCGCCCGCTCACCGCCATCGAGCTCGACCCGCAGCGGGTGCAGAGCCTGCGCCACAGGTTCGGCGAGCGGGCCCGGGTGCACCAGGGCGACCTGGTCACCGAGCGTCTGGACCGTCCGGTGGACGTGGTGTCCAACGTGCCGTTCGGGCTGACCACCCCGCTGTTGCGTCGCCTGCTGCAGGCGCCCCGCTGGTCGCACGCGCTGCTCCTGCTGCAGTGGGAGGTCGCGCGCAAGCGGGCCGCGGTCGGCGGCACCACGCAGCTGACCGCCCTGTGGTGGCCGTGGTTCGAGTTCGGCCTGCGCGAGCGGGTGCCGGCCCGGGCGTTCCGGCCGGTCCCGGCCGTGGACGGCGGCGTGCTGGAGATCGCCCGCCGGGCCGGGCCACTGGTGCCGGACACGGCGCGGGCGGACTACCAACGGCTGGTCACCGAGGTGTTCGCGGGCCGCGGACGCGGGGTGGTCGACGTCGTGGCGCGCCGGTCCGGGCGTCCGGTCGCGCACCTCTGGGCCCGGGAGCTCGGCCTGTCCGGCCGGGCACTGGCCCGTGACCTGGACGCCACGGCGTGGGCACGCCTGTATCGCCTCACGCACGGGAGCGGCTGAGTCCTGCCTGCAGGCACGGACGGCAGGCGGCGATCGACCCGTGACGATCAGAAAGGTGCCGGGTCGTCGCTGCCGTCTCCAGGACCGGGCGATCGCGGACCCGGGTCCGACTTCGGGGGCGCCCGTTCGCGCACGGTCAGGTCCGGTGTGTAGTCGCCGTCGGGTGCGGGTTCGTCGAATGACGGATCAAGATCGCGGGTGACCGGGTCCGGTGGCGGGGGCAGGATGGGTTCCGGACGGACCGGGTAGATGCGGCCCAGAGGGCTGTGCCAGACGAACCGTCCTGGTGAGGGCTGTTCGAGGCGCCATCCGCCCTCGGTTTTCATCATGTGGTGGTGTCGGCACAACGGGGCCAGGTCATCCTGGGTGGTTCTGCCGCCGAAGATGTGGTCGAGGGTGTGGTCCATGTCCGCCCGCACGGCCGGGCAGCGACAGCCGGGATGGACACACGTCCGGTCCCGGACCTGCACGTGACGCCGCAGGGCCGCCCGGGGGAAGCGATCGTCGGGATTGGCGTCGAGATCAGCCCTCGTCAAGTGCTGTCCGTCCGGATCTCGCCCGTCCTGGGATCGCTCGCCCGGGCCGCGTTCGCCGGAGTCGTCGCCATGGGCCGCTCGTTGGGCGGTGTACCGGGTGGCGATGTCGTCGATCATCGCGGCCCATGGCCCGTACTTCTCAGAATCGGCAGCCAGTGTCGCGAGCAGCGTTGCGGGGACCTGGAGTTCGACGACCCCGCCGCGTGGGCCGGCATGGGCGGAGGTGGTGGGGCGCCGGCGGGTGAGGCCTTCGGCGACCAGGTGACCGCCACCGTCGACGACCACCCACCGCCACTGTGCGAGGCGCTGCCGGGCCACGAGACGGCGTGCCGCCGAGGCCGGGATCGGGCCCCATCCGGGGAGTTCCCCGGCACGGTCGTCGAGTTCGAGCAGGGTGCTCAGCGGGACGCGCACCTCGACCCCCAACGGCTGATCGACCGGTGGTGTGGTGGTCGGACCGGGCTCAGTGTCGTCAGGGCGGGCGCTGCCGGGACCGGGACCGTTACCGCCAGGGTCAGAGCCGCTGGGGTCATTACCGCTGCCGGGGCCATTCGTCCCGGTCGGTACGAGCGTGCCCGCGTGTTCCTCGTCGTTCGGCTCGGTGTGTCCGGCGAAACGCTCCACCAGGGCCTGCAGGATCTCCGGCCGGGTCAATCCGTGCAACGAACCGTCGTACAAGCCCATGACCACATCGGCACGAATCTGATCCAACGTGCCCGGATGCCCGTCGTGGCGGGCAGCCCGGGCCGTGGAGTCGATCCGCTCCCATGCCGCGGCCGCCTCATCGGCGGGGAGACCACTGGCGGAGATGACCGCGGTGCCGTCGAAGTCCAGGTAAGCCACCACCATCCGGTCCCGGATCCCCTTGCGGTAACGGCGCTCGTAGTAGGCCGGGTCGAGCTCCAGGATCAGCCGCTTGATCCGCTCCGCGATCTGGCCGGCGGTCAGCCCCGGCGCCAGTGGCAGCACCGCGGAGCAGATCGCCGCGATCTGCTCCGGCGGCAGGTCGGACATGTGCTGGGCGAACACCCGCGCCTTACCCCGGTCGATCAGGCCCCGCATCAGCGCCTCCTGCACCAACGGCAGGATATGGGTCAGCGTGTAGGCCAGATTGGTCTCGAACTCCGCGGACCGGCGCGTCCAGCACAGAGCGGCAGCTACCTCGTCGGAGCCGTACTGGTCCGGGTGGTCCGCGCGCCGGATCTCCAGCGGCCCGGCGAAGGGGAGCCGGGAGATCACCTCGGACATCGCGTCGAACATGCGCGCCTGATAGTGCGCCAACTGCCGGGAGCAGGCCTGCAGGACGTCGACGACGTCGTCGTTGGGGACCAGGGTGGGATCGACGTCGGCGAGCAGGCAGGCGAGTTCGGGGCCCGGCGGCATCGCCGCGAGACCCTCCGGAACCACCTGCCCGATCAGCATGGGTCGACCATACGTTCGACCACCGACAGTTTCCGGCGAGCCGGCCGTGCGCCAGCCGGATTGGTCACCCTCCGTTGCGCCGGGGCGGTGGAAGTGTTGATGTTGTCGGCGTGCGCTCGGTCGACCTGACCCGACGCCGGCACGTGGACCACGGCCGGCTGTCCTCGCACGCCTGTCGACGCTGACGCGCCGCCCCGTCCACCGGTCGCGGCCCGTCGAGGACTCCTCCGGGCGCGGCCGCCAGCACCTTCCTCCGAAGCAGGTCTGCCATGTCCACGACCACCCCCGAGCGGATCCCACGCCGTGCCGCGCTCGCCGGCCTGGTCGGCACCACCATCGAGTGGTACGACTTCTACCTCTACGCCACGGCCGCCGCGCTGGTGTTCGGGCCGCTGTTCTTCTCCGACGTCGATCCCGCGGCCGGCGTGCTGGCCAGCTTCGCCACCTACGCCGCCGGGTTCGGGGCGCGGCCGCTCGGCGCCGTCGTCTCCGGGCACCTGGGCGACCGGATCGGGCGGCGCGCCGTGCTGGTCGGGGCGCTGCTGCTGATGGGCCTGGCCACCACCGCGATCGGGATACTCCCGACCTATCCGACGGCCGGGATCCTGGCTCCGGTGCTGCTGGTGGTGCTGCGGTTGCTGCAGGGGTTCGCCGTCGGCGGGGAGTGGGGCGGCGCCGTCCTGATGTCGGTGGAACATTCGGCAGGAGGGAAGCGGCGGGGCCTGTTCGGCAGCTTCCCGCAGATCGGGTCGTCGGCCGGGATGCTTCTGGCCTCCGGTGTGTTCGCGGCCGTGCGCGGCTCGATGGACTCCCAGACGTTCCTGGCCTGGGGCTGGCGGATCCCGTTCCTGCTCAGCATCGTGCTGGTCGGGGTGGGCCTGGCGATCCGGCTGACGCTGCCGGACCCGAAGGTGTTCACCGACACCCGCGACCGCGGAGGGCTGTCGGAGCGGCCGGTCGTCGACGTGCTGCGCACCGAGCGTCGCAACGTCGTCCTGACCATCGGCATGCGGATCGCGCAGAACTCGCTCTACGTGCTGGCGACGACGTTCGCGCTGACCTACCTGACCCAGACCGGCAGTGGAGCACCGCCGAACGCCGGGCTCAGGGCCGTGGTCGTCGCGTCGGCGATCGGGCTGTTCAGCACGCCGCTGTGGGCGATCCTGTCCGACCGGGTCGGGCGCAAGCCGGTCTACCTCGGCGGCGCGGTCGGGTCGGCGGTGTTCCTCGGCGCGTTCTTCCTGCTGCTCGACACCGGCTCCACACCGCTGATCGTGCTGGCGATGGTGCTGCTGGTGAACGTCTTCCACGACGCCATGTACGGCCCGCAGGCCGCCTGGTACAGCGAGCTGTTCTCCACCCGCGTGCGCTACAGCGGCGCGTCGCTCGGTTACCAGGTCGGCTCCGTGGTCGCCGGCGCCGCGCCGTTGATCGCGACGGCGTTGCTGCTGGCCGGGGGCGGTCGGCCGTGGCTGATCTGGGCGTTCTTCCTGGTGTTGTCCGCGATCACGATCACCGCGACCGTGCTCGCCCCGGAGACCCACCGCGCCACGATCACCGATGAGGCCCCTGCGAAGGTGGACGCGTGAGTCGCATCCTGCTCAACGCGTTCGACATGGCCTGTGTCGGGCACCAGTCCGCCGGTCTCTGGCGCCACCCGAGCGACCGGGGGGATCGCTACACCGACCTCGAGTACTGGACCGGCCTGGCACGACTGCTCGAGGACGCCGGGTTCGACGCGCTGTTCCTGGCCGACGTGCTCGGCGTCTACGACGTCTACGGCGGGTCCCGCGACGCCGCCGTGCGCGCCGCCGCGCAGGTGCCGGTCAACGACCCGGTGCTCGCCGTGCCGGCGATGGCCGCGGTCACCGAGCGGCTCGGCTTCGGCGTGACGGTGTCGGTCTCCTACGAGCATCCCTATGCGCTGGCCCGGCGGATGACCACGCTCGACCACCTGACCCGCGGACGGGTGGCCTGGAACGTCGTCACGTCCTACCTGGACAGTGCTGCGCGCAACCTCGGCCGCTCCTCCCAGGTCCCGCACGACCAGCGCTACGACATGGCCGAGGAGTACCTGCAGGTCTGCTACAAGCTCTGGGAGGGATCGTGGGAGGACGGCGCCGTCGTCCGCGACCGTGCCGCCGGCGTGTTCACCGACCCGTCGAAGGTGCACGACGTCGCCCACCACGGGGAATGGTTCGACGTGCCCGGCCCGTTCCTGTGCGAGCCGTCGCCGCAGCGCACGCCGGTGATCTTCCAGGCCGGGGCGTCGCCGCGCGGAGCGGCGTTCGCCGGGACGCACGCGGAGGCCGTGTTCGTCTCCGGGCCGAGCCCGGCCGTCGTGCGGCGTTCGGTCGACGCGGTGCGCGAGCAGGCCGCCGCGGCCGGGCGCGACCCGTCGTCGGTGAAGGTGTTCACGATGCTCACCGCGATCGCCGGGGAGACCGACGCCGCGGCCCGCGCGACGTTCGACGAGTATCTGCAGCTGGTCAGCCCGGAGGCGGCGCTGGCGCTGTTCGGCGGATGGTCCGGTGTGGACCTGGCGGGGGCGCCGGTGGACGAGAAGCTGGAGTACGTGGCCACCGACTCGACCCGCTCCGCGCTGGCCTCGTTCACCGGCCCGGACCGGGACTGGACGGTCGGTGAGCTGGCCGAGTTCGTGACCGTCGGCGGGCGTGGGCCGGTCGTCGTCGGGTCCGGGGCGACCGTGGCCGACGAGCTGGAGCGCTGGGTCGCCGAAGCCGGAGTCGACGGGTTCAACCTGGCCTACGCCGTGACCCCCGGAACGTTCGAGGACGTGGCCACCCACGTCGTCCCGGAGCTGCGCAAGCGCGGACGGCTCTCCCCAGAGACCCCGTCTCCCGCGACACTGCGCGAGCGGCTCGGCACCGGCGACGGCCCGCGACTGGCCGCGAGCCACCCCGGGTCGGCGTACCGGCGCTGAGCGGGCAAGGACCGGGGATGTGGCGGGGGTCGCTCCCCGACCCGGACGCGTGTCATCCGGTCGGGTTCCACCGTCCCACCAGTGGGTGAAATTCCCCGTTCACTGACCGGCCCGGCGTCCCCCACATGATCACCTCGACGGGTCGGAGACGATCATCGGGGGGCGAAGGATGTGGCGTGCGTTCGCCCGCTCGGGCGTGCTGTCGGTGACGCTCGGGTTGGCACTGAGCCTGCCGGGTGCCGGGCCGGAGCAGCCGGCCGTGCCGTCACTCGCGCGTGCCGAGGCGGTAGCGCCGGCCGCAAGTACCAGCCGGCCCCCGCCGGAACCCACCCCGCCGCCCGGTACCGAGGGCAGCGGGTCGGTGCTCGCCGAACTCACCCCCGCGCGCTCGGTCGCGCCCGGCGTCAGCCACCGCGAGTTCACCACCACGCATGCCGCCGGTCAGGCCACCGGTGACGTCGTCGAGGTCGATCTGAGCGTCCCGGGCGTGCGGCTCGGGCTGCTCACGGCCGGTGCGGTCAGCGCGCGGGCGTCGGTCCCGGCGATGGCCGACCGCGCCGGCGCGCAGGCCGCGATCAACGGCGACTACTTCGACCTGGGCCGCAGCAACGCCCCGGCCGGTCCGGAGGTGCAGGACGGCCGCCCGGTGAAGTCCGCGGTCCCGCAGGGCCGCCGCGCCGCGCCCGCCGTGCCCGGCGCCGAGACCGACATCGTGTTCGCCGTCGGTACCGACGGCGTCGCCCGGATCGACACGTTGCCGCTGGTCGCCGAGGTCCAGACGCCCGGCGGAACGCTGCCGGTCCAGGCGCTCAACCAGCACGCCGTGCCCGTCGGCGGGATCGGGATCGTCACCCCGGAGTGGGGCGGTGCCGACCGCGCGACGACGCTGTGCGGCTCCGACACCGACCGCAACGCCCCCTGCGCGCCGGACACCGTCGAGGTCGCGACGTCCGGCGGGAAGGTCACCGCCGTCCGCCCGCCCGGCAAGGACGGGATCGGGCCGGGGGAGACGTTGCTCCTCGGGCGCGAGCAGGGTGCCGCCGCGCTGCGCGCCCTGAAGGTCGGTGACGACGTGGACGTGCGCTGGGAGCTCGTCCCGCGCAGCGGCGTCGCACCGCGCACGGCCGTGGGCGGGAGCCCGATCCTGATCGACGGCGCCCGCACCGAGCGTCTCGACGACACCGAGCGGGCCCCGCGCAGCGCCGTCGGGATCGGCGACGGCGGTCGCCGCGTCCAGCTCGTCACGGTGGACGGCCGGGAGTCGACGAGCGTGGGCGTGACCCTGGCCCAGATGTCGGACCTGCTCGCCCAGCTCGGCGCGACCGACGGCCTCAACCTCGACGGCGGCGGCTCCTCCACGTTGGCCTACGCCGAACCCGGCGCCGGGAAGGTCTCCGTCGTCAACAACCCCTCCGACGACGCGACCCGCCTGGTCCCGAACGGCCTCGGCGTGTTCGGCGGCTGAGCGGAGCTTGCGGAGCGAACATCGGTGCTGAGCGGAGCTTGCGGAGCGAACATCGGTGCTGAGCGGAGCTTGCGGAGCGAA
>JAKDNL010000470.1 GCA_030451825.1 Pseudonocardia sp.
GGATCGAGGTCCTGCGTGGGCGCCGTTTCGGGGATGGAGGGCCTCGGGCTGTCGATGAGGGCCGGGGAGAAGGCCCTGCCGGACGATGTGCGGGCCATCTTCGGGCAGCTGCGCTACCCCGAGCGGGACCTCGAAGGCTCCACGGAGCGGAACCCGATCTACCTCGGTTCGAAGCCGCGGAAGTTCCGCACGGCGGCCCAGATCGTGGCCGATGCGCTGAAGAGGGAGCCCGGCGCCAGCGCGGAACGCCGGTTCGAGATCGAGGTCTCGGCCAAGCGCGAGACCCGCAACCCGACCGCGTACTACGACGTCACGTTCTCCCCGGTCAAGTCGCTGTCGCTGTACTACACAGCGCTGCTCGCCGCGGGTGATGTGGAGGGTGCGGAGCTGGTCCGGGAGTCCCACAACGAGGCGATCCGGATCGCGGTCGCTTCGGTGGAGGAGGACCTGGCCTACGTCCGGACGGGCCGGCACGAAGGGAAGGGGCCGTCCGGACGGACGGTCGGGCAGTGGGAGCGCTCCACGGGGCTGTCAATCGCGGTGTATGCCCACCACACCAACCGTGACGGGGAGCCGCAGCTGCACGCCCATGCCGCCGTCCTGGCCCGTTCCTCGACCGAGGACGGGCGTGTCTACGCGATCGACGGACTCGGTTTCCGTCCCATCAAGGACTCTCTGACCGCGGCGTACACGCGGGCCTATCAGCAGCTGGTCACGGAGCGTCTGGAGGTTCTGTGGGAGCTGCGCGCGGACGGCAAGGCCCGCGAGATCGCCGGGTTCGACCGGGATCTGCTGGCTGAGGGGTCGTCGCGGACGAATGAGCATGTGCGGCCGCGGGTCGCGGAGCTGGTCGAGGCCTACATCGACCGGCACGGCCGCGAGCCGGGGCCGCGGGCGCGGCGCGCGCTGGTGGAGCAGGCGGTCAAGGACACGCGCGAGCCCAAGTCGGGGGTGGCCGGGCCGGCCGCCGTGGAGGCGTGGGTGGACCAGTCCCCCGGCCGGCGCGGGCGGCTCGCGGCGGCGTTGGACGCGGCCGACGAGGCCGTCGTGACAGCGGCCATGAACGGCACCCTGCCTACGTCCGCTGGCCGCGAGCTGGGCTGGGAGGTGGCCGTCAGCGGCCGTCAGGCGGCCCTGGATCTGCTCGCTGAGATCGAGGCCGGGTATGCGGTGTCCGGACACGGCGAGAGTCCGGACATGGCCGGTGACGGGTCGGTGGCCACCGCGGTGTCCGGCGCGGACACCGGTGCCGACGTGGGGTCGAGCACGTTGGCCGGGCAGGTGGCCGCGGCCATGACCATGGGTGTCGCGGACGTGCAGGCCCAGTACGCGACATGGACGTTCGGGAACCTGGCCAAGGCCATCGACAACCGGCTCGGAGACCACGCCTCCGCGCTCGGGCTGCCCGCAGCGGAGCGGCCCGCGTTCCTGGCCGCGGTGACCGAGGCGGCGCTGGACCCGCGGAACCGGCACGGGATCGTGCAGGTCTCCGCCGGTGACCCGGTGCCGGTCCCGGACGAGCTACGCCGCCTGGACGAGGGCGGGGACGGGCGGTCGAAGTACCGGGCCCACATGGACGAGCGCTACGCCACCACCGCGGCGATCTCGGCCGAGGAGGGTCTGCTGGCCACGACCCGCACCAGCGGCGCGGCCCGGATCAGCACGGCCGAGGCGGCGATGGTGGCCGAGCGCGGCGCCGAGCTGGGCCTGTCGGAGGATCAGGTCGTGGTCGTGACCGGGGTGCTGTCCTCGGGGCGCGGGGCGGACGTGCTGGTCGGGCCGCCTGGGACGGGGAAGTCGCACACCATGGGCGTCCTCGCCCAGGCGTGGAACGCCGAGGTCGGGGGCCGGGTCCTCGGTGTCGCCACCGCGCAGATCGCCGCGCGGAACCTCGCAGGTCTCGGGATCGAGGCGAGGAACACGCGCCAGTTCCTGACCGCGTTCCTGCCCGATGAGGCCACCGGTGTGGTGCGGGAACGGCTCGGGCCGCGTGACCTGGTCGTGGTCGACGAGGCCGGGATGAGCTCCACCGCGGACCTGGTCGCGATCGCCGATCTCGCCGCCGCGGCTGGGGCGAAAGTCCTCTACGCGGGCGACCATCACCAGCTGCAGCCAGTCGGCGCGGGCGGCATGTTCGCCTACCTCGCCGAACAGCCCACCGCCCTGTCGCTCGACACCGTGCACCGCTTCGCCGAGGAATGGGAAGCGGAGGCGTCGCTGCAACTGCGGGCCGGGGACCCGGCCGCCGCGGCGGCCTACGGCGACCACGGCCGGCTGCGGTCGGGGACGTTGGAGGAGATGAAGGCGCTCGCGGTGCAGGGGCACCTGACCGACATGCTCGACGGCAAGAAGGCACTGCTGATCGTGCAGTCCAACCAACTCGCCAGTGAGCTCTCCCAGCGCATCCACGACCGTCTTGTCGAGCTGGGCCGGGTCGAGCCCGGGGTGCTGCAGACGCTTCCGGACGGCACCGACATCGCGGTCGGTGACCTCATCCAGGCGACGGTGAATAACTACCGAGTCCGGGTGGATGCCGGCCCCGACGGGACCGCGTTCCCGGCCACGAACAAGGAACGGTACGAGGTCATCGGGCGCGACGCGGACGGTGCTCTTCTCGCCCGCGACGAGCGCGGCGCGGTCGCGCACCTTCCGCGCGAGTACGTGCAGGACAGCGTTACCCTCGCCTACGCCGTGACCCGGAATGCTTCCCAGGGACTGACCGTCGATGTCGCCCGCGGGTTGGTTGATGGGAGCACCACCCGTCAGCAGGCGCTGGTGCCGATGACGCGGGGCACCGAGATGAACCTGCTCTACCTCGAGACCCACCGCGCCCCCGACGCCCACGACCCGCAGCGGGTCGAGGACACCCCGGCCCAGCAGTTCGCCGACATCATCGCGCACAGCGACGTCGACGAGGCCGCGGTCACCGTCCGCGAAACCGCAGCCCGCGAGGAAGCATCCCTTGCGATGCTCGGGGCGCTGATCAACCAGGCCGGTGGGGAGGCAGTGCACAACCACAACGCGCAACTGCTCGACGAACTGCTCTCCGAGGACCAGGCCGCCACCATCCGGGGAGAGGGCGCCTACGGGCGGCTGCTCGGCGCGGTCCGCGCGGCCGAGCTCGCCGGGCACGACCCCCAAGCAGTACTCGCCGAGGCGGTGCAAATGCGCGGCTTCGCCGGGGTTAACTCCATCTCCCGGGTGCTGCACTGGCGGGTCGAGACCCGCGCCAGTGTCCGCGAGCCCGAGAACACCGTACTCGGCTCGGGATGGCGGGCCCCCGCACAGAACCTGCCCGAGGGGCGGGTGCGGGACTACCTCGCCGCGCTCGGGGACCTCGCCCACGAACGACAGGACGAACTCGGCCGCCAGGCCGCGGTGGAGCCGCCGCTGTGGGCGCAGCAACGGCTCCCCCAGGTCCCCGACGCCGATACCGAGCCCGAGGCCCGGGCGGCGTGGGAGCAGCGTGCAGGGGTGATCGCCGGCTACCGGGAGTACCGCGGGATCCCCGATCACCAGACCTCGCTCGGGGAGGCGCCGCCGGCGGCGCAGCAGTTCCCGCGGGCGCTGTGGCTGGCCGCGGTCGAACAGCTCGACGACGACCCGGCCACCGCGGAATGGCGGCGCCGCGACGACACCGACCTCTACCAGGCCCGTGAAAAGTGGGCGCTGGCGCTGCACCACGCCGATGAACACGGACCCCGCTCGGTCGCCGAGGAACTGGCCGTGACCCACCAGCTCGCCGGCGACATCCGCAGCGACGCCATCATCGCCCACGCCGAAGCCGACGTCCTCCCGACCGACGACCCCCGCCGTAGAGAGCTGGCCGGGAAGGCGCAGCGCCACCAGGACCTGGCCCAGCGCTACCTCGACGACGCCCGCGCCCTCGAAACCCAGCACACCGCGCGGCAGCAGTGGTGGGACCAGGTCGCCCCGCTACGCGAGGCAGACCAAGCAGCCGCCGACGAACTCGCCCGCCGCGGCCTGCCCACCTGGCGCGGCCCCCAGACTGAACCCGCCAACGCCGGTGAGCAGCTCCCCCTGATCGAGATGACGCGCACCGACAGCGAACCCGCCGACACCGAACCCGCCGACACCGCCCTGAGTGTGGCCGAACCCGGACCTGACCCGTCCCCGCCGCTAGTTGCTGAGGCAACGACCGGCGGCGCCGAAGCACCCGACGTCGAGAGTGGAAGCACCGAGATTGCCGGAGGCGAGGTCTTTGATGGCCACACCTCTCGTGTCGAGATCGGTGACGCCGCGGTTTCGGCGCCAGAGAGCCCCGAGGCTCAACTGCCGGCGGAGTCGGTCCCAGACCTGACCCCTGCGGCGCGGCCGGAACCGGCTGAGGCCGCCGATCGCGACGCCCTCGATGAGTCGAGTGGCCCCGACGCGGCCGAAGCGCGCCCGAGCGTCGAGGAGTCCCTCGCCGAGGGTTCGGCAGGACTCCGGGATCTACGCGAGTCCGCGCACCAGGCTCGCGTCGAGGCCGCCCGTGAGCAGCCCGGCGCGGCCCGGAGCGAGCAGGAACGCCAGGTCCAGGCGGGCTACGACGCCCGCGCCGAGGCCGACCAGGTCCACACCGAAGCCGAGCGTCGCGGCCAGGAGAGCGACCGCGAGCAGGCTCCGAACCTTGAGCACGAGATCGAGAGCGGCTACGACGATGATCTCGACTACGACGACTACTGAGCCAGCGGGCCTAGCGTTGCGCCCGGCCGGTGACCCCGCTGGCCGGCCACGTCCACGCCTCGGCCCGAACCGCACGCCAGTCCGGCTCGGAGGTGTACCCGGCAGCGCGATCGCGCTGGATCTGCACCTCGGCCTCAGCGCACGAGCGCAGGTGAATTTCGTCGGGGAGCACCACGTCGCCGAGGCGGCCCCACGGGCCGTCGCAGATACCGCGCTCGTTGGCCCCGACGTGCTCGTGCCACGGTGGATCCACGATCTCGCGCTCCGCACCCGGCCGCGGCTCACCCCACTCCACCAGCAACTCGCGCGCGGCGAGCGCCTCCACCTCCCGCTTATAGAACGGGTAGGCGAGCGAGCTCATCTTGCGGGCGAGCGCGGCCCGCGCCGTCGGGCGCCGCTCACCATCGTGGAGCGTGGTCGCGGTCGGGCCGACGTAGACGTGGCAGTGCCAGCGGTGCTGGTCGAAACCCGGTACCGCGGTCTCGATGACCGCCGCCAGCTCGAGGCGGGCCGGCATCGCGGTGTCGCCGTGGGTGATGGCGTAGCCGCCAGTCTCCTGAACGTTGGTGAGCAGGCGCGAGACCAGGGCGCTGTAGCCGTGCCCCCAGGCGTTGAGCTCCGGGCGGAGATCGGCCTGGGCCATGCCATCGAGCATCGCCGACAGCGACACAGGCACGCGGAACTGCACGTCAATCGAGCCCTGTGGCGGGATCGCGGACGGGTCGTCGACGTCGAACAGAACAGCCGGCGCCACGTGTGTGTCGCCGTAGCGGCCCAGGACCGGCATCGCGGTCACCCCCTCCCCCGTCGCGTCTGGCGTCTGTGGAAGGAGATTGTACGGCGAGGACCGACAGTTTCGGCCGCGCCGGAACGCTGCCCGCGCTGGATTCGCGAGCACCACGCCGACCTCGGCCAGGCACTGGCTGCGACGCGGGCCGCGGGAGCCGACGCCGAGCCCGTGCCGCAGCCCATGAC
>JAKDNL010000471.1 GCA_030451825.1 Pseudonocardia sp.
TCACGGACGCGCTGTTCCACACGCTGTGGAAGTCCGGCGGCAGCCAGGCCCGCGAGCTGTGGCGCCTGCACGCGAACCTCGAGTGACCGCCGCTCTCACCCTGCCCGATGACACGACCTCCCGAGGAGCCCGAGATGCAGGACGCCGACATCAGCACGTTGGAAGCGGTGGCGCTGGAGGCCACCCGCAGCGCCGCGGTGGCCGGCTACGCCTGGGTCGGCCGGGACGACCAGGACGCCGCTGACGGGGCGGCGACCACGGCCATGCGCGCGGCCCTGGCCGACGCGCCGGGGCGGGGAACGGTCGTCATCGGGGAGGGTGAGAAGGACGGCGCCCCGATGCTGTTCAACGGCGAAGTGGTCGGCAACGGCCGCGGACCCGACTTCGACATCGCCGTCGATCCCCTCGAGGGAACCTCGTTCTGCGCGCGGGATCTGCCCGGTTCCCTGGCGACGATCGCGTTCGCAGAAGCCGGCACGCTGTGGTCGCCGGAGCCCGCGTTCTACATGGACAAGATCGTCGTTCCCCCGGGGGCGAAGGGCGTCGTCGACCTCGACGACCCGGCCGAGCAGACCCTGGGCAAGGTCGCCGAGGCGCTCGGGAAGGAGGTCCGTGACCTGCGCGTCGTCATCATGGACAAGCCGCGGCACAAAGATCTGATCGCCCGCGTGCTGCAGGCGGGCGCGTCGGTGCAGACACCGGCGGGCGGCGACGTCGGCGGGAGCCTGGCGGTGCTGATGCCGACCTTCGACATCGACCTCCTTCTCGGAGTCGGCGGCACGCCGGAAGGGGTGATGACGGCAGCGGCGGTCCGAGCACTGGGTGGCGGCATGCTGGGCCGCCTGACCCCTCAACGCGACGAGGAAGCGGACGCCATCCGCGCGGCGGGCATGTCCCTCGACCGCATCTACGGCTGCGAGGAGCTCGTGGCGGGCGATGCCTTCTTCGTCGCCAGCGGGGTCAACGGCGGGCCCCTCCTCGGGCGGCCGCGCATCGGAGGCGGTACGACCGTCGTCGAGTCGCTGCTGATCTCCCGAGGTCAGATCCGCCACATCACGCACACCACCTTCGGATGACCGCGCCGGGATGATCAAGGAGATTCGGTGACGCTGCACCTGGAAAACCTCCGCGTCCGTGACCTCGGCGAGTGTGGTTACGACTCGCCGCTGTCCGAGATGCTGGCCGTCAAGCAGACCTCGCCGCACTACGTCGCGGAAGGCGACCGGGTCCTGCTCGAGGACACCGTCTCGATGCTGGCCGAGCACAATCTCCCGTCCGTCGAGGTCCCGAGCTTCGAAGCCGCCGGTCCGCGCCGCAAGATCTACTTCGACCCCACGGAGGTGACCGCGGGAGTCGTCACCTGCGGAGGGCTGTGCCCGGGCCTCAACAACGTCATCCGCGGCCTCGTCCAGGAACTCGTCGTGCACTACCGGGCCAAGCGGATCCTGGGCTTCCGCCACGGCCTCCGGGGACTGACGAAAGAACACCGCGACCACACCGTGGAGCTGACGGTGGATGGCGTTCGCGACATCCACAACTCGGGCGGCACCATCCTGGGCAGCTCGCGCGGCGGGCAGGACGCCGACGAGATGGTCGACAGCCTCGTGGCACGTGGCGTCAACATGCTGTTCGTCATCGGTGGTGACGGCGGGATGCGCGCCGCGACACAGCTCAGCGAGGCGATCCGGGCGCGCGGTCTCGACATCGCCGTCATCGGGGTCCCGAAGACGATCGACAACGACCTGCCCTTCACCGACCAGTCGTTCGGGTTCCAGAGCGCGTTCGCGCGAGCCACCGAGTTCATCTCCGCGGTCGCGGTCGAAGCCGCGGCCAGCCCGAACGGCGTCGGGATCGTGAAGCTGATGGGCCGCCACTCGGGGTTCATCGCCAGCTACGCCGCGCTGGCCGCCAGTGCCGCGGACATCGTCCTGGTCCCGGAGGTCCCGTTCGCGCTCGAGGGCGAGGACGGTGTGCTCGCCCACGTCGAGCATCTCGTGCGGTCCAAGGGTTACGTGGTGATCGTCCTCGCCGAGGGGGCAGGCCAGGACCTCCTGGACGGCCAGGGCCTACCGCCGCGCGACGGCCGCGCCACCGACGCCTCGGGCAACCTCAAGCTCGGCAACATCGAGGAGCTGCTCAAGGAGCGCATCACCGCCCACCTGACCACGGTCGGCCTCGCGCCCACGATGCGCTACATCGACCCGAGCTATGCGATCCGCAGCATCGCCGCGAACGCCTACGACAGCGTGTACTGCCTGCGGCTGGCCCACGCCGCGGTGCACGCCGCCATGGCCGGTCGCACGGAAGCCGCCGTCGCGCGCTGGCGGCGGCGCTTCGTGCACGTCCCGCTGCCCCTGATGACAAGCCGCCGCAACCAGATCGACCCCAACGGCGACATGTGGATGTCGGTGCTCGAAACCACCTGCCAGCCGGCCGATTTCGGCCCGGTGCGGGAGTGCGAGAAGGTCAGCGCGGGCTTCTGCTGACCGTCCCGCGGGACGGTCGGCGCGGGATTCCGCTGACCGTCCCGCGGGATGGTCGAGGGTCAGGAACGAGCAGCGTCCTGGGTGTCGCGCAGCACGCGAAGGGCGTTGTCGCGGGCGAGTTTCCGCAGGTCGCCGTAGCTCCAGCCCCGGGATTCGAGGGCCTCGAACAGGTGTGGGTAGTACTCGACGCTCGGGATGTCGGGCGGGGGCGTCATGCCATCGAAGTCGCTGCCGATCCCGACGTGGTCCACCCCCATGAGTTCGCGGAGGTGCTCGATGTGCCGCACGATGTCCGGAATCCCGACCGCGGGGCGTGGATGCCCTCGCTCCCACTCGGCGACGGCATCGTCGGCCGAGGATGCCGTCGCGCCCGTCGCGTCGGTGCGGACTGCCCTCCTGGCCAGTTCCCACTGGCGGAGCTCCTCGCTGAGGAAGGTGGGCAGGAATACCGCCATGACGATGCCGTTGGTTGCTGCGACGCGTCGGAGTACGGAGTCCGGGACGTTCCGGGCGTGCCGGCACACGGTGTAGGCCCCGGAATGGGAGAAGAATGCCGGTGCTCGCGACACGTCGAGTGCCGCGTGCATGGTTGCGTGTGCGGTGTGGGACAGGTCGGCGAGCATCCCGAGGTCGTTGAGCTCGGTCACGACCGCGCGTCCGAAATCGCTCAGGCCGCCGGTGTCGACGACATCGGTGCAGCTGTCGGCCCAGCCGGTGTTCTTCGTGTGCGTCAACGTCAGGTACCGGGCGCCGAGCCGGTGGAACAGGCGAAGGACGTCGAGCGAGCCGAGGATCTGGTGCCCGCCCTCCACCCCGATCAACGAGGCGATCCGGCCCCCGCCGTTGATCTTCTCGATGTCGTCGGCAGTGAGGGCGAGGGCTGTCCGCTCCGGGTAGAGCGCCTGGATGCGGTGGATCCCCTCGAACTGCTCCAGCGTCCCTGCTGCCAGCGCCTCACCGGTCGTCGAGCACGGAATCCACACCGACCAGAACTGGGCGCCCACCCCACCTGCGCCGAGTCGCGGCAGGTCCGTCTGGAGTGTGTGGGGCTGCGCAACGGCGATGTCGAGCTTGCCGAAGTCCATTCCAGCCTTGTCGCGGATCTTCGAGATCATGTCGTTGTGGCCGTCGATCAGCGGCGCTTCGCTGAGAAGCGCCCGGATGCCATCGCCGGGAGGCACGGACATCTCACTCCTTCGGGGCATGTGGCGCAGTGAGCGGCGCGTTCCATGGTCAACGGGACACCGCTGCTGCCCGAACCCCGTCCGACAGCACTGGTGTCCCGTTGCCCATGATGAGGGGCACGCTCCTAGTCACCGTCGGGGGCGGCCGGTGCACCAGGGACGGCGGCAGCGTCGTCGTCATCGTCCGGTGCGCCCGGGACGGCCGGGGCTCCGGCCGCCGGCGGGGACGCGGCGTCGTCGTCATCGCCGCCCGCGTCGTCCACCGGGACCAGGCCGAACACGGTGAAGCTGATGACCCAGTAGGCGATGTAGCCGACCAGCAGCGCGGCCCCGTGCCACCGGCGCAGCCTCCCCGTGAACAGGACGTACGCCGCAAACCCGTTGATCACGATCAATGCCGGTAGATGCCAGGTGAACACGTCGGAGGTGATCACGATCGCGCCGCCGGCCAGCACGATGATGCCGAGCTTGGCCGTCACCGAGAACACCACGCTGCCGACGACGTTCCCGACGCCGATCGCGGGCGCGCCCCGCCGGGCCGGTTCGACGGTCAGGAAGATGTCCTCGAGGGAGAGCACCAGGGTCGCGATCGTCGCGCCGAAGACCGTGCCGCTGATCTCGAAGTTCTCCAGGATCCCCTCGGTGCCCTCGGACATCGCCCACGCGCCGACGACGAGGCCGAGCAGCGCCAGGATCGCCAGGAGCAGCAGCACCCCGCCGGGACGGCGGTTCTCCTTCGCGACCGCGAGGTCGCCGGTCTCGTAGAGGTCCCCCGTGTCGTCGGGACCGGCGTCTCCTCCGGAGTTCCCGCCGGTCTCGAAGCGGTTGCCGGTGACCGCTCGGGACTCCTCGTACTCGAGCGACTCGAGCACCTCGGCGCTGCGGAACGTCGGCATGGCCCGGTGGTACTCGCGGTAGGCGATGTAGGCCACGAACGCGACGAACAGCAGGATGAGCACGATCGCGGACAGAACGCCCAGCTCGCCGATCAGTGCGATCGGGATCAGGATCAGCGGGGCGACCGCGAAGATCGTGATGTAGTCCCGGGGTATCTCCACCCGGCATGGCGCGATCAGTGCGGCGAGCCCCAGCACCAGGCCGGTCATCGACAGAACGGTCCCGAAGATGACGCCGATCGCGACGTCCTCCAGTCCCTCGAGGTTCAGCACGATGCCGAACGCGAGGTCGTCGAACTCGATACCGGTGAACAGGATCGCCAGCAGGAACAGGGAAACCGCGAGACCTCGGGCTGCGCCGACCAGATAGGTGATCAGCTTCTCGGCGCTGTAGACGAGCACCGCCGCCCCGGCGGCGAAGACGATGAGCGAGGCTATCGAGTTCATGGCTCTGGTGCTCCTCCTCGAGCAGAAGTCGGCCCGGACACCGGCCTATGTCCTTCGCACACGCCGGCGACCCCTGAGGTGGTTTGGGGGGCCCCCGCCCGGGGGCCCCCCACCCCCCACCGGGGCCGCGGGGCCCCCCCCCGCGGGGCGGGGGGGTCGTCGTCGATCAGCCGATGCGCCAGCGCGATCGCCTCGTTCGGATCGATCTGGTCGGAGGCGGGGTCCCCGTTGGAGAGGCTCACGAAGACGTCCGCCAGTTCGTCCGCCGCGGCAGGGGACAGCTCGTCGTCCCGGCCGCAGGCCACGTAGCGCAACCGGATCACGCCGGCGGCCTGCAGCATCAAGGCACCGTAGGTATCACGTGGGGCCGTCACCGGCCCGGATCGTTGGTCTTCCACGCCGGCTCCCCTCTCAGCGGGTGGCGCGCTTCTTGAGCTCGGCCGCGGCGGCGCCGGGGTCGGGGGCGCCGTAGATCGCCCCGCCCGCCACCGCGACCACGGCACCGGCGTCACGCACCGAGCCGATCGTGTCCACCTTCACCCCGCCGGCGATCGAGAACGGAACCCCGGCCAGCCGGCCGTCCTCGAGCAGCTGCTTGATCGAGTACCCCGGACGCGCCTGCTCGT
>JAKDNL010000472.1 GCA_030451825.1 Pseudonocardia sp.
GGCCGGATGAACTGCATCGTGTCGTAGATCGCCATCAGCGACGTGAACGACCCGCCCGGAGAGTTGATGTACACCGAGATCTCGCGGTCCGGGTCCAGCGACTCGAGCACGAGCAGCTGGGCCATCGTGTCGTTGGCCGAGGTGTCGTTGATCTGCTCACCGAGGAAGATGATGCGCTCCTCGAAGAGCTTGTTGTACGGGTTGGACTCCTTGACCCCGTAGCTCGTCCGCTCCACGTAGGACGGCAGCACGTAGCGCGCGCTGGCCGGGTGCGGCGCGTAGCCGCCGGGCCCCCGCAGGTCGCCCATCGACCCGGGGAGACGCGGATCGAAATTGCTCATCAGGCGCTCCCGTTCGACGAGGTGGCGGAGATCCGGCCGGCGTGGGTCACCACGTGGTCGACGAAGCCGTACTCCAGGGCCTCCTGCGCGGAGAACCACCGGTCACGGTCCGAGTCGCGCGTGATGGTCTCCACCGACTGCCCGGTGTGCCCGGCGATCAGCTCAGCCATCTCCAGCTTGGTCTTGCGGAGCTGGTCGGCCAGGATCGTGATGTCGGCCTCGGTGCCTCCGATACCGCCGGAGGGCTGATGCATCATGATCTTCGCGTGCGGCAGCGCCGAGCGCTTGCCGGGAGCGCCCGCGGAGAGCAGGAACTGCCCCATCGAGGCGGCCATACCCATCACCGTCGTCGCCACGTCGCACGGCACGAGGTTCATCGTGTCGAAGACGGCCATACCGTCGTTGACCGAACCGCCCGGCGAGTTGATGTAGAGCTGGATGTCCTGCTCGGGGTCCTCGGCCGCGAGCAGCAACATCTGCGCCGCGATCCGGTTCGAGATCTCCGAGTCCACCTGCTGACCGAGCACGATGATCCGCTGCTGCAACAAGCGCTCGTACACCGAGTCGCCGAGGCTCATGCCGGTGGACGCGGAGCGCATCTGCGGGTCGGAGGCCGTCACCCCGGGAAATACGGGCCCGGGCCCGTTTACGCTGCGCCCCGCGATGTGCGGGCCGGTGTCCTGCTGGCTCACTTCACCCTGCCTTCTTCAAGTCTGGGGCCTTCTACTGGGGAGGAGATCATCTCCGGTCGGGTGTTCCGACTCTCGGCCCCTCTCGGGACCGGTTCCGGGCCGACCCTACGCGGACGGAGAAGTCCGCGTAGGGATCCGGCCACGATGTTCGCCGAGAGCGCACCGATCCGGCGAACTCCCAGCTCAGGCCTTCGCCGACGCGGCGTCTCCGGCCTTGTCGGCGTCCTTGTCCCCGGCCGTGTCGCCGTCCGTGTCGCCGTCCGTGTCCTCGGCCGCGTCGACGACATCGCCGGACTCGACGACCTCGCCCTCGACGGTGGCCGGGGCCTCGTCCGCCGACGGGTCGGTGACCTCGACCTCGTCGTCCGAACCGAGCAGGTCGGACAGGTCCACGTTCTCGCCGGAGGGCAGCGTGACGGTGGCGGCGCGCACCGCGGTGATCAGCGCCTTGCTGCGCCGCACGTCCTGGTAGATCGCGCCGAGCTGGCCGGCCTGCTGGATCTGCTGGACGAACTGCTCGGGCGCCATGCCGTACTGCTGAGCCTGGTACATGATCCGCTCGGTGAGCTCCTGGTCGCCGACCGAGACCTCTTCCTTGTCCGCCAGCGCGTCGAGCACCAGGCGGTACCGGACGGCCTTCTCGGCCTCGTCCTTCGCCTCGGCGTCGAACTCCTCGCGGGTCTGCCCCTGCTGGGTGAGGAACTCCGCGAAGCGGTCCTCGTCGTGGTCGAACGCGTGCACGGCGTCGTGCGTGCGCGACTCGACCTCGGAGGCGACGACGCTCTCCGGCAGCGGGACCTCGGTGCCCTCGACGATCCGGTCCAGCAGCCGGTCGCGGGCCTGGGTGGCCTGCTCCATCCGCTTCGACGAACCGAGACGCTCGCGCAGGTCCTCGGTCAGCTCGTCGAGCGTGTCGAACTCGCTGGCCAGCTGGGCGAACTCGTCGTCGGCGTCCGGGAGCTCGCGCTCCTTGACGGCGGTGACCTTGACGGTCACGTCGGCCTCGCGGTCGGCGTACTCGCCGGCCACCAGCGTCGAGGTGAAGGTCTTCTCCTCGTCCGCGGTCATGCCGGTGATGGCCTCGTCGATGCCGTCGATCAGACCGCCCTGGCCGACCTCGTAGGAGAAGCCGGTGGTGGCCGCCTCCTCGATCTCGGTGCCGTCGACCGAGGCCGACAGGTCGATCTGGACGAAGTCGCCACTGGCCGCGGCGCGCTCGACGCCGGTCAGCGTGCCGAACCGGGCGCGGAGCTGGTCGAGCTGCTCGGTGACGGCCTCGTCGGTGACCTCGACCTCGTCGACCTCGACGGAGAGCGAGTCCAGGTCGGGCAGCACGATCTCCGGGCGGACGTCGACCTCGGCGGTGAACGTCAGCCGCTCGCCGTCGGCGATCTCGGTGACCTCGATGTCCGGACGCCCGATCGGCGTCACGTCCTCGGCGCCGGTGACGGCCTCGGAGTACTTGGTCGGGATCGCGGCGTTGACGACCTCGTCGAGAACGACGCCGCGGCCGAGCCGGGCCTCGAGGATCCGGGCCGGGGCCTTGCCCGGGCGGAAGCCCGGGATCTTGACCTGCTTGGCGATGTTCTTGTACGCGCGGTCGAAGTCGGGCTTGAGCTCGTCGAACGGCACCTCGACATTGATCCTGACGCGCGTCGGGCTGAGGTGCTCGACGGTGCTCTTCACGGTGGGAACTCCTTGCCGGTGCTGACTGAGGTACAGGGGGTCGCGCCGCGGCGACCACGACGCCCCGCTGACGTCGCGGACTCTTTCCGCCCGTCGCGGTACTCGCGACGACGACGTCAGGGGCTCGCGCGAGTCTAGGCGAGACCGGTGTGGGTGGGTCGGACCGGGCTTTCCCCGGGCTGCCGGGCCGGGTGTCGAGCCGACCGACCCGGGAGGGCAGGGCACACCGCGGAGTCCGCCGATCGGGCCCGGGTTCCTACCGGGCGGGCGGGGAGGCGGCGTCCGCCGCACCGACGTCGGAGAACGTGACCTCGACCCCGACCGGCCCGAGCACCGAGCGCACCCGCCCGGCGATCTCGTCGGCCAGCCCCGGGAACGGGTGGCCCAGCCGGACCACGACCGCGACCTCCGTCGGCTCCTCGCCCGTCCCGACCCGCACCCCGGCCAGTCGACGGCCGGGGAGATAGGAGGCGATGCTGCCGAACGGGCCTCCGTCGAGCCGGATGACCGCGGGGTGCCCGAGCACCGCGGCGGCGACGTCCGCGGCGCGCGCCGCCGACCGGTCGGCGGCGCGTGCGGGCTGGTCACTCACGGGCGGATGGTAGCCGGGAGCCCGTCACTTCTTGAAGATGTCCTTGACCTTCTCGCCGGCTTGCTTGACGTTGCTCTTGACCTGATCGCCCTGGCCCTGGACCTCGAGCTCCTCGTCGCCGGTGAGCCTGCCGACGCCCTCCTTGAGCTTTCCGCCCAGCTCTTCCTTCTTGTTGTCGGCCTTCTCCTCGGCACCCATGTGGGTCGCCTCCCTCTCACGGTGTCGACGGGCACCCGCGGGGGCGGGCGGCTACCGTCGTCCTCTACTGGGATACCCATCCCCGGAAACGCTCACGCCTGTGTGACCGGCGTCACGTCCCGGGGCCGCGCCGCTCGACGGAACTGGACCTGGGTGCACACCACGACGGACATCACCCGCGACGACACGTCGCCGGGCCCCGCGGCGTCCACGCCCGGTCCGCGCGCCGGCGCCGCCACCCGCGCCGAGCTGGACGAGACCACGCTCGTCGTCCGCGCGCAGGAGGGCGACGTGCACGCGTTCGAGGAACTCGCGCGCCGGCATCAGGACGCGCTCTACCGGGTCGCCGCCCGGGTACTGGGCAATCGTGCCGATGCCGAGGACGCGCTGCAGGAGTCGTTGCTCGTCGCCTGGAAGAAGATCGGCTCGTTCCGGGGCGAGGCGGCGTTCTCCACCTGGATGTACCGGATCGTCACGAACCGCTGCACGGCGCAGCTACGGCGCAGTCACCCGACCGTCCCGGTCTCCGAGGTCGGCGACGCCGCCCTGGCCTCGTCCGGCTCGCGCTCGCCCGAGCGTGCCGCCGAGATGGACGCCGAGATGGCCGCGCTGTCGCGTGCCGTCGCGTGCCTGCCCGGTGACCAGCGGACCTGCTGGGTGCTGCGGGAGCTGGAAGGGCTGGGGTACACGGAGATCGCCGAGATCACCGGTGCCGGGGAGACGGCCGTGCGCGGCCGGATCCACCGGGCCCGGACCGCGCTGGCCGAAGGGATGCGGGAATGGCGATGAAGCGCACGGATCCCGCCGGTGTCGTGCCGGACACCGGCCCGGACGCCGGTTCCCCGGCAGCCGATCGAGAAGGGGCGGGCTCCGGACCGCCGATCGAGATGCTGGCCTGCGGCCGGGACGCGGCGCTCGTGTGGGACCACGCCGAGGCCGACGAGCTCGACGAGCACGAGCGCACCTGCCCGCACTGCCGGTCCACCGTCTCCGACCGCAACAGCCTGGGCGGGCTGGTCGGACGGATGGCCGGGCAGCGCCTTCGCCCGCCGCCGAACGTGCTCGAACAGGTGATGGGCGCGGTGGTGGCCGACCTGCGCCCGCAGGATCTGCTGGCACTGGGTGAGGACGCGTGGCTGAGCAGGCCGGCAGCCGCCGCGGCACTGCGCCACGTCGTGGACTCGATGGGCGGGCTGCGGGCCCGCAGCTGCCGGATCGAGCAGGGTCCGGCCCCCGGGTCGGACGGGGGATCGGACGGGAGGCCGGGCCCGGACGGGACTGACGCCGCACTCCCCCGTCCGCTGCGGATCACCGTCACCGTCACGGCCCGGTTCGGGGTGGACCTGGCGTCGGTGACGGCGCGGGTCCGGCAGGTCCTGATCTCGGCCGGGGACCGGGCGCTCGGCGTGCCGGTGGCCCGGGTGGACATCGACGTGGTCGACGTCTGGGACGAGCGGGAGGACCGGTGAACTCGCCCGACAACAGCACCGGCGGGACGGCCGCCCCGCCGGTCCGCTACCACGTCGCCGACCTCGCGGTGGCCCGGATCGCGGCCCGTCACGCGCGGGCCGTCCCGGCGGTCGTCGCGCTGCGGGCCGACCTCTCGCAGACCCTGCTCGGGCTGGCCGGGACCTGGTTGGCCCCGGACCCGGTCTCCCCCGAGCTGCGCGCCGAGGGCGTCACGGTCGGTGTGCACGGCGACCGGGCCGACGTGCGGGTCACGGTCGTCACCGAGCTCGGGCCCAACTGCCGCGACCTCGCCTCCACGGTGCAGCGCGAGGTCGCCGCCGCGGTGCGCGAGGCCACCGGCCTGGACGCGACGGTGCGGGTCACGATCGCGGACATCGCTCTGCCCTGAACCGCGTCGCGACGGCCGGGCTGGACCGCACATGGGAGGCCCCGCGAGCGGGCCGGGCGGATGCGGCTCACCATGGTCAACGGGGCACCACTGCTGTCGAAAGAGCTTCTGAGAGCAGTGGCGCCCCGTTGACCATTGAAAACGTTGATGGCGGGGCCTCGGGGGTGCGCGCTGTCACGAGCGAGATTCTCGCTACGCAAGCTCCGCTCGGCCCCGATACTCGCTACGCAAGCTCCGCTCGGCGCCGATACTCGCTACGCAAGCTCCG
>JAKDNL010000473.1 GCA_030451825.1 Pseudonocardia sp.
GCCGCGGGCTCGGTCGGGGCCGAGATGGCAGGCGGCGGCTACGGGGCGCCCGAAGCCGAGGCCGAGAAGGTCGCCGAGACCGTTCACTGATCCACTCCAGACCCCACACCCGCATCGAAGGAGAAGACCGATGGCCGGAAACACGATCGACGTCACCACGAGCTCGTTCAGCGATGACGTCCTGAACAGCGACAAGGCGGTCCTGGTGGACTTCTGGGCCACCTGGTGCGGCCCGTGCAAGATGGTCGCCCCGGTGCTCGACGAGATCGCGGGGGAGAACTCCGAGAAGCTCACCGTGGCCAAGCTCGACATCGACGCCAACCCGGAGGTCGCCCGCGACTACCAGGTCATGTCGGTGCCGACGATGATCCTGTTCGCCGGTGGCAAGCCGGTGAAGCAGATCGTCGGCGCGAAGCCGAAGGCGGCGCTGCTCGCGGACCTGGCCGACCACATCGGCTGATCGCGGAGCTCACCGCGCGCATGCGGTAGTCACGCTGCGTGTCCCGGCTGATCACAGCCGGGACACGCCCGTGTTCGCCCCGCTGTGCCTCGTTCGAGTGTCGGCAGGGCACAATGGTCCCCGGCCGACGGACGGGAACGGACCCGGCGTGGCCGCAGGAACGACGCGCCGACCCGGCGCCACGACATCGAGCGAGGGGTGCATGCAGCTGCTCCGGCGCGGGGACTCCGGTCCTGCCGTGGAAGAGGTCCGGGAGAAGCTGGGGCAGCTCGGCCTCCTGGTCGACACGCCACAGTCGTGTGCGTACTTCGACGCCGACATGGACCACTCGGTCCGCGACTTCCAGCAGGGCCGCGGCCTGATCACCGACGGGATCGTCGGTCCGGACACCTACCGCGCGTTGCGCGAGGCCGGATGGTCCCTCGGCGACCGGATGCTGTCGTTCACGCTGTCCACCCCGACCAGCGGTGACGACGTGGCCACGCTGCAGGAGCGGCTGCTGGAGCTGGGCTACAACGTCGGTCGCCCGAACGGCGTGTTCGATCAGCAGACCGAGCAGGCCCTGTGCCGCTTCCAGCGCGACTACGGCATGACCCCGGACGGCGTGTGCGGGCCGGAGACGCTCCGCGCGCTGCGCCAGCTCGGACGCAAGGTCACCGGCGGGCGCCCCGGCCTGCTGCGCGAGCAGGAGCTCCTGCGCCGGGCCGGCCCGCGGATGCGCGGCAAGCGGATCGTGATCGACCCGGGCCACGGCGGCCCGGACCGCGGCGTCGAGATCGCCGGCGTGAACGAAGCCGACCTGATGTGGGACATGGCCCGCCGGATCGCCGGACGGATGTCGGCCACCGGGATGGAGGCACTGCTGTCCCGGCAGGAGGCCACCTGCCCGCCGGACGTCGAGCGCGCCCAGTTCGCCAACGACGTCGGTGCGGACCTCGTCGTCTCGCTGCACACCGACGCGAACCGCAGCATGCACGCGCAGGGCCTGGCGACCTACCACTTCGGCAACAGCTCCGGCACGACGTCGACCGTCGGCGAGGCGCTCGCCGGGCTCATCCAGCGCGAGCTGCTCACCCGGACCGCCATGCTCGACTGCGGTAGCCAGCCGTGCACCTGGGAGCTCGTGCGACGCACCCGGATGCCCGCCGTACGGATCGAGGTCGGCTACCTGACCCACCTGGGCGACCGGCGCAAGCTGCTCGACCCGGAGTTCCGCGACGTCGTCGCCGAGGGCGTGCTGGTCGCCGTGAAGCGGCTGTACCTGCTCGGTCAGGACGATCAGCCGACCGGAACGTTCACGTTCTCCGACGTGCTGGCACGCGAGTTCGGCAGGGACCAGATCAGGGCCATCTAGGCCCCTCCGATCCTCGCCGCGCCCCTCCATCAGGGATGGGAGCGGGAGCCGGCCAGAGGGCCATTCAGGACGCCCTCAGATCTCCGCTGAGCACTGTCCTACCCGGACCCACTGTCCCACCCGAACCCACTGTCCTACCCGGACCGGAGTCCGGCGCTCGGCAGGGGCGGGAGTCTGGACCGGGATCGTGACCGTGTTGAACAACTGTTCGAGCGCCGCCTCGACGCCCTCCTTCCACTCCAGACCGGAGCGGAGCTCCATCCGCAGCCGGGGCCACCGGTGGTGCGGACGGACGGTCTTGAATCCGACGGCGCGCAGGAACTCGGCCGGGACGACGCAGTCGGCCTCGGTGCCCGGGCGCGCATCGCCGAACACCTCGACGGCCTTGACGCCGCGCCGGGTCAGGTCCTTCACGACGGCCTGGGCGAGCATCCGTCCGAGGCCCTCACCGGAGAACTCGGGCATGATCTGCATCGTGGTCAGCAGGACCGCGTCGGCACTCACCGGACCGGTCGGCATCTCGGTCGCCCGCGGCACGGCCGACGGCGGCGCGTAGATCACATACCCGGCCGGTACGCCGCCCATATGGACTACCCGGCCGCACGAGCCCCACTCCAGGAGCACCTCCGAGAGCCAGGCCTCCTTCTCCAGGTCCGTCGTGCCGTACTCGTCGGCCTGCTCGGCACCGCGGGACGAGAGCTCCCAGTAGACGCAGCTCCGACACCGCTTGGGCAGTTCGCCCAAATTGTCCAGATTGAGCGGGGCCACATGCCAGGACACGAGAACCTCCGGCCGTCGAGTCGCGCTGTCGGGTCACGTTCGGGGGACCCCCCGCTGCGGGTGATGTCGGCCCACGGGAACGGGATGCCCGACCCCCGTCGACCGACCGCAGCCTAATTCGATCCAGCTCGCGACGACACCCCATGTGCTGCCAGAGGTGTGTGACCCACGACGAAGGGCAGGATGATCACCTGACCCGGTTACACTCGGGCGGTCCGATCCATCGCCCTCGAGGGAGCGCGCCATGTCGTCGCCCGATCGCCCGCAGCAGTCCACCGACCTCACGGTGACCGCGGCGGCGGCAGCGGCGGCGGCGGCAGTTCCCCGGACACCTCAGGCGGAACGGGTGGCGCCGACCGAGCGCTTCGCCACGCGGACCGCGGGCATGACCGCCTCCGAGATCCGGGCGCTGTTCGCCGTGGCCAGCCGGCCCGAGGTCGTCTCGCTGGCCGGCGGGATGCCCAACCTGGCCGCGCTGCCGCTGCAGTCGCTGTCCTCCGAGGTGGCCGACCTGATCACCCAGGACGGCCTGACGGCGTTGCAGTACGGCTCCGCCCAGGGGGTGCCGGTGCTGCGCGAGCAGATCTGCGAGGTCATGCGCGAGGAGGGGATCGAGGGCGACCCGAACGACGTCGTCGTCACCGTCGGCTCGCAGATGGCGCTCGACCTGATCACCCGGATCTTCGTCGACCCGGGCGATGTCGTGCTGGCCGAGGGGCCGTCCTACGTCGGCGCGCTGGGCAGCTTCGCCGCCTACCAGGCGCGCGTCGTGCACGTCGCGATGGACGAGCACGGCCTGGTTCCGGAGCGTCTCCGTGACGCGCTGCGGACCCTGGCCGCGCAGGGGGCCACCCCGAAGTTCCTCTACACGATCCCGAACTTCCACAACCCGGCCGGCGTGACGCTGACCGTCGAGCGCCGGCCGCAGATCCTCGACATCTGCCGGGACCACGGCGTGATGGTCGTGGAGGACAACCCGTACGGGCTGATCGGCTTCAGCGGCGAGGTGTACCCGGCGCTGCGCTCGATCGACCCGGACGTCATCTACCTGGGGTCGTTCTCCAAGACGTTCGCCTCCGGTCTGCGGGTCGGCTGGGCACTGGTCCCGCCGCTGGTCCGGGACCGGCTGGTACTCGCGGCCGAGTCCGCGACGCTGTGCCCGCCGAGCTTCACCCAGATGCTCGTCTCCCGGTACCTGTCCCACCACGACTGGCGCAGCCAGGTCAAGACGTTCACCGAGAACTACCGCGAGCGCCGGGACGCGATGCTCTCCGCGCTGGAGACCTACCTTCCCGAGGGATGCAGCTGGAACGTCCCGGACGGCGGCTTCTTCGTGTGGCTGACCGTCCCGGAGGGCGTGGACACCAAGGCGATGCTGCCGCGGGCAGTGACCGCACGCGTCGCGTACGCGTCCGGAACCGGCTTCTACGCGGACGGATTCGGCAGCCGGCAGCTGCGCCTCTCGTTCTGCTACCCGACCCCGGAGCGGATCACTGAGGGCGTGCGGCGGCTGGCCGCGGTATTGGAGGCCGAACTGGACGTGGTGCGCACGTTCGGCACGTCGGCACGCACCGAGCTGACCCGCGGGCCACAGAGCCCGTCGCCCGACACCACCTGATCCCTGCGGGGCTCGGTCCTTCCGGGCTCGGTCCCTTTCGGCGGACCGGGTCCCGCACGGACGGATGATCGGCGATGCCGGAGAATGCCCCGGTGACCGATCGAAGCGTTGCCGTCCTGGCCGGAGGCCTGTCCCATGAGCGAGAGGTGTCCCTGCGTTCCGGGCGGCGCCTCAGTGGCGCGTTGCGCGCCGTCGGGATGGAGGTCCGCGAGTGGGACGTCGACGGCTCGCTGCTGACGCGGCTGCGCGACGACCGGCCGGACGCCGTGGCGATCGCCCTGCACGGCGGCGAAGGCGAGAACGGGGCCGTGCAGGCCGTACTGGAGCTACTCGGCGTCCCGTTCGTCGGGACGCCGTCGCGCGCCTGCCGCCGCACGTGGGACAAGCCGGGAGTGAAGGCCGAGCTCGTCCGGGCCGGCTTGAGCACTCCGGAGTGGGTCGCCCTGCCGCATTCGACGTTCCGTGAGCTCGGCGCGAAGGGTGTCCTGGATGCCATCGTGGGCCAGCTCGGACTGCCCCTGGTTCTCAAGCCGGACCAGGGCGGGTCCGCCCTGGGGGTGCAGATGGTGCAGGACGCGGCCGATCTTCCGGCCGCGATGGTGAGCTGCCTGGCCTACGCCGACACCGTGCTGGCGGAGCGCCACGTGCGGGGGACCGAGGTCGCGGTCTCGGTCGTGCACGACGGGGACGGGCCGCGCGCCTTGCCGCCGGTCGAGGTCGAGGTGCCGTCCGGGTTCTACGACTACACGTCGCGCTACACGCCGGGCGCGGCCTCGTTCCACTGTCCGGCCCGCCTGCCGGAGTTCACCCTGGCGGCTCTGCAGGAGACCGCACTGCGAGCCCACGAACTCCTCGGCCTGCGCGACGTCTCCCGGATGGACGCGATCGTCACCGACGACGGCCTGGTGCAGATCCTGGAGATGAACGTGTCCCCGGGCCTGACCGACACCTCCCTGCTCCCGACTGCCGTGTCGGCGGCGGGCGAGGACCTGGCCGGCGTCTACCGGTCCCTGATCGAGCGAGCGTCCGACCGCGGGTGATGCGGTTTCACGTGAAACATGGCGCGATCCTTCCCTCCAGTCCACTCCCGTACCGAGGGCTCGTCCTTCTGATGCCCACCGTGGGCTGATCGTCAGGCCTTCCGGTGCTCGCGAGGGACCGGTCGTGGCCCGGTCGCAGTACGCGCCCTCCTCGACCGGCGATGCGGCGCGGGAAGGCCGGGGCGCGCGCAGCAGCGTCGCCGACGGCGTGTTCACCCCGGAGGCGACGCCAACGTGCCGGTCGTCCGCGCCGTCGAGCACGGCGGTGGCGTTGCGCACCCGGCACGTCCACGCGCACCCGGCACGTCGCCGCGCGGTGCACGGGCCCCCCGGCGCCCCCCGCCCCCCGCCGCCCCCGGCCCCGCGCGCGGGCGGCGC
>JAKDNL010000041.1 GCA_030451825.1 Pseudonocardia sp.
TGGGCGGCGACGGCGGGCGATCGTCGCTCGCCGCCGTGATCGCGGCCGCGGTCGCCTGGCTGCGCGAACGCGGCGCGACGACCGTCGAGGCGTTGGTGGACGACGCCGAGGACCAGCTGCTCCTGGAGGCATACCGGGACCAGCACTTCGAGCACGACCGCAGCGACCTGACCTTCCGTGTGGGCTGATCGGGACGTCGACTCCCTGTACGACCCGGCCAACTCTGATCGAGGTGGCGGCGTCCGGAACGTCAGGCCCGGACGCCGCCGGAGGTTCTCGACGACGAGGTACCCTACTTCTTCTTCTTCTTGTCCTTCTTGTCCTTGTCCTTCTTGTCCTTCTTCTTACCCATCTGTCGCCACCCCCCTCTCCGCCGAATGTCAATCGATGATTGACGATGCCCGACCGTAACACTCCACCCCAGCCTGTCAAGCTATTGTTGACGCATGGTGGCTCGTGGCCCGCGCAAACACATCGAGAAGGCTCTCGAGGCCATGGCAGGCGCCGCGGATCAACTGGAGGTTCTCGATGCCGCCCGGCAGCTGCGTGAGGCCGCGGAGGAGGCAGAGTGGGTGTGTGCCCGCGACGCCCGGACCGCAGGTATCACCTGGACCCGGATCGGGGCCCTCTACGGGACCAGCAAGCAGAACGTTCAACAGCGCTTCGGGCGGCTTCCGTCCGGCGGAAAGAAGGGCGGCAGCCCTCGTTCCGACACCGTGCCCGATAACAGCTGACCAGCCCGCAGGCGGCGAGCACCGTTGTCAGCCGGCCAGGGCCTGCCGGACCTCGGGAACGACCTGTTCGGCGAAGATCTGTCGCTGGCGGTCGTGGTCCTCGTTCGGCCAGAAGACGAAGGCGTTCATGCCGAACCGTTCGACGGTGTCCAAGAGCTGGTCGATCCACTGCTGGACGGAGCCCTGGAAGGGTTCGTGGCTTTCCGATCCGATCACGCCGTTGAGGTTGTAGACCTTGCGCAGAGAGTGCGGATCACGACCTGCTCCCTCCGCCGCGGCGTTCAGCCTCCCGACCTTGCGTAGCGGGCGGACGGCTCGGTCCCCATCGACGCGGCTGATCCCGGGCGTCACCCCATCGGTTACTCAGCCGACGGCGGGAACCGGGTGCGAGCCGTCGGCCGCTTTCGGCACGAGTACCTCGCCCTCCAGGCCGTCTGGATCGCGGAAGAACATGCTGTAAGCCGACCCGAAGTCGTTGACCGCGCCGTCGGAAGCACCGTGGTCGATCATCCGCCCCCGGATCGTCGCGAACGACGCGTACGACGACGCGTGCAGCCCGAAGTGATCCAGGCGGCCGCGGTGCCACATCGGTGTCTGGCGGTCGGCCTCGTCGCTGTCGGGCACGGTGAACACGTTGAGTTCGGTGTGCGGCCCGATCCGCATCACCGTCATCGTCTCCTCCCCGCGCTGCCCGTGCGAGCGGGTCGGCCCGATCTCGGCGTCGAACACCGCCCGGTAGAAGTCCCCGAGCCGGGCGGGGTCGTGGGTCAGGCAGGCGATGTGGTCAACCCCGCTGAGTAGCATGCTGGATCCTTTCCGTCACCCTGGACAACCCAACCCTCCCTTCCGGCCACGATCCCACGCCGGTCGACTCGATTACCGAGGTGAACGGCCGGCCCGCCGCCCGTTCATTGCCATCGTCCGTGTCATTGAGTCTTGAGTAGACAGTCGGGCCTAGCGGACCGGCACCCATCCCGGCTGCGAAGACCGCGTGCGGGCGCTGCTTCACTCCCAGGCGAAGGACAGCGTGACGCCCTCGTGCGAGACCCGCACCCAGACATCCTTGCGCGTAGCCAGCAGCGCAAGGATCTCGTCGAGGTGCTTCTCAAGCAGGTCGACCGCGTCGTACTCCAGACAGCGAAGCCAGATGTGTTGGCCCACGACGTTGCGCCTGCGACGCGTCGAGAACTCAACGTCATGCGTGACCAGGGCGGCATCGTGATCGTCGGCGTAGGCGGTGAGCGCGTCATCCACCGCTAACGCGAGACCCGCGACTCCAACCGTCCAGGCGTCGTGACCTCGGCTCCGCAGCATCTTGGCTACAGCCGCGTCTACGTCGTGGTCGCAGACGAACCGCACGGCTATGCCGCGCCGTCTCGCGCTCCTTCGACGTCCTCCCTGGTAAGGACCGGGAAGGATTCCAGGACCTGATCAACTGAGCGACCGCTGGACAGATATCGCTGCACAGTCTCAACAGGGATGCGTGTTCCTGCCATGAGTGGCTTGTTGCCCTTGGTGCCTCGACGTCGTTCGACTCGCCCAGCAAGACTCTCGTCGCGCTTCGAGGCTTCGGCGATACGGCGGCGAAGTGGACGCAGGTCCAAGACTTCGTGGATCACGATCTGGTCCCGCTTGAGATCGCCCTCCCAGGTGCCGTCGTCATGTTGAAAGTAGACGTTGCGCCCTTTGACTGCGAACGCAAGCTGATGCAGGGGGTGGGCGTAGCCGCGAGCACGAAGGTGATCGACGACAGTCCGAACGTGCTGGAGGGAAATGCCCCGCCCACGGAGCTCAGAGGCAACCATGACTTCCAACAGCTCGGTGTAGGCATACAGCCGGACGCGCGTCCCCGGGGTAAGACGACGGTCTATGGAGGGGCCGATCAGCCCTGTGCCTGCCCAATAATCGAGCTGTCGCGTGCTCAGACCGGCCACTCGCGCTGCAACCTCGCGCGTCAGCGCGAAGCGGCTGACGTCGAGGTCGTCGTCAAGAGCAGGGGCGTCCGACACCCAGTCAGGCTCCCACACCTCAGACGTCAGCCGGTACCGAATCGCCTGAACTAGAGATCAGCTTCAACCAAGAACCACGGAGGGCGCTTGCGACGCCGGATCATCCCTCGGCGCGCGGCTTCGACGACTTGTTGGCCACGGATCGACCATGGCCAGTGCCACTGACGGTGCCATCGACTGGCGAAAGATCCGTTGCAGTTACCAACCGTGCAGGTCAGCCGTGGTGGAGACGAGGGGAATCGAACCCCTAACCCCTGCCTTGCAAAGGCAGTGCTCTGCCAATTGAGCTACGTCCCCGGGTCGGTCGCCCGAGACGGTACCGGACCGGCGGGCGACGCGAGGGTCAGCGGGTGGTGGCCTCGTGCCACAGGTCGTCGGATCCGACGCCGCGGAGCTTCGAGTAGACCAGGAAGGCGGCACCGGCAAGGGCGACGAGTGCGACAAGCTTCTTCATCGTGATCATCCTCTGCGGGTCCCGAACGGGAAGGTGGTGGGCCTAGCTGGATTTGAACCAGCGACCTCATCGTTATCAGCGATGCGCTCTAACCAACTGAGCTATAGGCCCGTGCAGCGACAGCAACGTTACAACACCGGTCATCGACCTCCGACACCGGCCCGAGCCGGGCCGGGGTCGGAGGATGCGGTCAGTCCCGCTCGGACAGCGTGACCTCGATGCCGCCGACCAGGTCGGCCGCGACGTTGTAGACGAACGCGACGATCGTCAGCGCCACGGCGAACAACAGGCTGTTGATCGCGCCGACGACGCCGGCCAGCAGGAACACCCGACCGGCGCTGATCAGCGCCCCGCTGTTCTGGGTCTGGCCGGTGACCAGGTCGGCGTAGGTGCCGTTGAGCCGGTCCCAGACACCCATACCGCCGAGCACCCCGTAGAGCACGCCCGCGGCGACCATCCACACGAGGAACAGCACCACGGCCAGCGCCAGAGCCATCTTCAGCACCGACCACGGGTCCAGGCGCTTGAGCTGCAGCAGCGCCTGGCGGGGCGGGCGGTGCCGGGACGAGCGGGGCGAGGACGCCTCGGTGGCCACGGTCTCGGTTCCCTCCCGGTCCCGGGTGGCGGTGCCGGATCCCGCCGCCGCCCCGGCACCCGCCGCGGAGGGCGCGGCCAGGAACGCGGTCGGCGCCTCGCTGAGCAGCGAGTCCGCCACCGACGGGCGCTCGGCCTCCTCGGGCTCGGCCGGGTGGTCGCCCGGCACCCGGCGCCACGGGGGCGGCCCGGCCGCGGGCCCCGAGGAGTGCTCGGCCTGACCCCCCGGGGTGATCATCTGGGTCCGAGCCGAGGCCGATCCCGGGGCTTCCGACGCCGGCGGGTCCTGCCCCCAGGTCGTGGCCGCGGACGGCACCGGCTCGGCCGACGCCGGCTCCGCGACGTCCTCCGCGCGGGGCGCGGGCACGTCCCCGGCGGTTCCGGTGTCGGTGGTGCGTGGCACGGGTGACGGTGTCACGCGACCGTTCGTGTTCGCACCGTTCGACCCGGCGCCGTGTGCATCGGTGCCGTCCACGCCGTCCGTCGTCGAGCCGCCGGACACCGCGTCTCCCGAGCTTGGGGCACCCGGGGACGCCTGCTCGGCATGGTCGGTGTCGGTGGCGACGGTCCGTCCCTCGTCCGCCGGCTGGGTGCTGTCGTTACTGCTCACGAGCTCGCGCTCTCCTCGGTCGTCGACGCTGGGACGGACGGTCCGGACCCGGCGGCGGCGGCGGCCCGGCGGGGCCGACCGCCGCAGCGGTGACTCAGCCGATCAGACCCGGGTCCTCGGCAGTCTCCTCGGCATTGCGTGCGACCGACAGCAGCGTCGAGTTCTCGCCCAGGTTCATCAGGCGCACTCCCTTCGTCTGCCGGCCGGCCTTGCGCACCTCCCGGGCCGAGGTCCGGATGACCCCGCCCGTGGAGGTGATCGCGTAGAGCTCGTCGTCGATCCCGACGATGAGCGCTCCGACCAGCGTGCCACGTCGACGGTCGTACTGGAGCGTCAACACTCCCTTCCCGCCGCGACCCTGTACCGGATAGTCCTCGATCGGGGTGCGCTTGGCGTACCCGCCGGCGGTGGCGACCAGAAGGAACGTGTCCGGACGGATCACGCTGAGCGCGAGCAATCGATCGCCGGAGTTGAAACGCATGCCCAGCACGCCGGACGTGGCCCGGCCCATCGGGCGCAGCGCGTCGTCGGTCGCTGTGAACCGGATCGACTGTCCCTCGGCCGAGACCAGCAGCAGGTCGTCGTCGGCCGAGCAGAGCACGGCTCCGACCAGCTCGTCGTCGTCGCGCAGGTTGATGCCGATCAGGCCGCCGGTGCGGTTGGAGTCGAAGTCGGTGAGCTTGGACTTCTTCACCAGACCGGTTCTCGTCGCCAGGACGAGATAGGGCCGTGCCGTGTAGTCCTTGATCTGCATGACCTGGGCGACGTGCTCGTCGGGCTGGAACGCGAGCAGGTTGGCCAGGTGCTGGCCGCGGGCACTCCGGTTGGCCTCGGGCAGCTCGTAGGCCTTGAGCCGATAGACCCGGCCCTTGTTCGTGAAGAACAGCATCCAGTCGTGCGTGGAGCAGACGAAGAAGTGGGCGACGATGTCATCCTGCTTCAGCGCCGCGCCCTGCACACCCTTGCCGCCGCGCTTCTGCGCCCGGTACAGGTCGGTCTTGGTGCGCTTGGCGTAGCCGGTCTCGGTGATCGTGACGACGACGTCCTCGACCGCGATCAGGTCCTCGTCGGCGACCTCGCCGTCGTCGGCGACCAGGCGGGTGCGCCGCTCGTCGCCGTGCTTGTCCACGATCTCGGTGAGCTCGTCGCGGACGATCTGACGCTGGCGTTCCGGGCGGGCCAGGATGTCCTGGTAGTCCGCGATCTCCAGCTCGATCTCGGCCAGCTCGTCGATGATCTTCTGGCGCTCCAGCGCGGCCAGCCGACGCAGCTGCATGTCCAGGATCGCCTGGGCCTGTTCGCCGTCGATGGCCAGCAGGTCGATCAGACCGGCCCGCGCGACATCGACCGTCTCCGAGCGCCGGATCAGCGCGATGACCTCGTCCAGCGCGTCGAGCGCCTTGACCAGGCCACGCAGGATGTGGGCCCGCTCCTCGGCCTTGCGCAGCCGGTAGCGGGTCCGCCGGACGATGACCTCGATCTGGTGCCGGACGTAGTTGCGGACCACCTGGTCCAGGCGCAACGTGCGGGGCACGCCGTCGACGATCGCCAGCATGTTGACGCCGAAGCTGTACTGCAGCTGGCTGTGCTTGTAGAGGTTGTTCAGCACGACCTTGGCGACGGCGTCGCGCTTGAGCGTGAACACGATCCGCATGCCGATACGGTCCGAGGACTCGTCGTTGATCTCGGAGATCCCGGACATCTTGCCGTCCCGCACCATCCCGGCGACCGACTCGACGAGGTTGTCCGGGTTGACCTGGTAGGGCAGCTCGGTGACGACGATCGTGGTCCGCCCCTTGGCGTCCTCCTCGACCTCGGTCACCGCGCGCATCCGCACCGAACCGCGCCCGGTCCGGTAGGCGGACTCGATCCCGTCGCGGCCCACGATCAGTCCGGCGGTCGGGAAGTCCGGGCCCTTGATCCGGGCCATCAGGGCATCGAGCAGGTCCTCGTCGGAGGCCTCGAAGTTGTCCAGCGCCCAGACGACGCCCTCGCCGACCTCGCGCAGGTTGTGCGGGGGGATGTTGGTCGCCATCCCGACCGCGATGCCGGAGCTGCCGTTGATCAGCAGGTTCGGCACCCGCGACGGCAGGACGTCGGGCTCCTGGGTCTTGCCGTCGTAGTTGTCGGTGAACCCGACCGTGTCTTCCTCGATGTCCTGCAGCATCGCCATGGCCAGCGGCGACAGGCGGCACTCGGTGTAGCGCATGGCCGCGGCCGGGTCGTTGCCCCGGGAGCCGAAGTTGCCCTGCCCGTCGATCAGCGGGTAGCGCATCGACCACGGCTGGGCCAGGCGCACGAGCGCGTCGTAGATCGAGCTGTCGCCGTGCGGGTGGTAGTTACCCATCACCTCGCCGACGACGCGCGCGCACTTGGTGTAGGAGCGGTCGGGCCGGAAGTTGTTCTCGCCCATCGAGTAGAGGACCCGCCGGTGCACCGGCTTGAGCCCGTCCTCGACGAGTGGCAGCGCGCGACCGACGATGACGCTCATCGCGTAGTCGATGTAGGAGCGCTGCATCTCCTGCTGGATGTCGACCGGTTCGATCCGGTCTCCGCCGCCCTCGCCCGTGGTCGTTCCGGGCGGGTCCATGGTGTCGGTCACGAGGTTCTTCTCCTGCTCGCGCGATTCGTACGTCCGTCTGGATCAGCTGTGTAAATCAGACGTCCAGGAACCGCACGTCCTTGGCGTTGCGGGTGATGAACGAGCGGCGGGACTCCACGTCCTCGCCCATCAGCACCGAGAACAGCTCGTCGGCCTGCGCGGCGTCGTCGATGCTCACCCGCTGCAGCACCCGGTGTGCCGGGTCCATCGTGGTCTCCCACAGCTCCTTGGCGTTCATCTCGCCGAGGCCCTTGTAGCGCTGTACGCCCTCGTCCTTGGGCAGCTTCTTACCGGCCGCGCGCCCGGCCTCGATCAGCCCGTCGCGCTCCGCGTCGGAGTAGGCGAACTCCGGCTCGGAGTTGCGACCGCCCCACTTGAGCTTGTAGAGCGGCGGGCAGGCGAGGAACACGTGGCCGGCCTCGACCAGCGGGCGCATGAACCGGAACAGCAGCGTGAGCAGCAGCGTCCGGATGTGCTGGCCGTCGACGTCGGCGTCGGCCATCAGCACGATCTTGTGATAGCGCAGCTTCTCGACGTCGAACTCGTCGTGGATGCCGGTGCCCAGCGCCGTGATGATGGCCTGGACCTCGGTGTTCTTGAGGACCCGGTCGATACGCGCCTTCTCCACGTTGATGATCTTTCCGCGGATCGGGAGGATCGCCTGGTACATCGAGTCCCGGCCGGACTTGGCCGAGCCGCCCGCGGAGTCGCCCTCCACGATGTAGACCTCGGACTTGACCGGGTCCGTGGACCGGCAGTCGGCGAGCTTGCCGGGCAGTCCGCCGATGTCGCCGGCGCTCTTGCGCCGGACCAGCTCGCGGGCGCGGCGCGCCGCGAGGCGGGCCTGGGCCGAGGAGACGGCCTTGGTGACGATCGTCTTGGCCTCGTTGGGGTTGCGCTCGAACCAGTCCGCCAGCCACTCGTTGCTGATCCGCTGGACGAACGACTTGACCTCGGTGTTGCCCAGCTTGGTCTTTGTCTGGCCCTCGAACTGGGGCTCGGACACCTTCACCGAGACGATCGCGGCCAGGCCCTCGCGGATGTCGTCACCGGAGAGCGCGCCGTCCTTCTCCTTGATCAGCTTCTTGTCCCGCGCGTACTTGTTGACCGTCGCGGTCAACGCGTGCCGGAAGCCCTCCTCGTGCGTGCCGCCCTCGTGCGTGTTGATCGTGTTGGCGAACGTGTAGACGGACTCGGAGTAGCCCGAGTTCCACTGCATCGCCACCTCGATCTGGTGGCCGGGGCCCTCACCGGTGTAGGAGACGATCTTCTTGTGGATCGGGTCCTTGCTCCGGTTCAGGTGCGCGACGAAGTCCTCCAGCCCGCCCGGGTAGCAGAAGACGTGCTCGGTGACCTTCGCGACGTAGCCCTCGGCGTCCGGCTCGTCGTCGGCGACGACCGCCGCGCCGTCACCCTCGGCGTCCCCGCCGTCGCTGGAGCGCTCGTCGCGCAGCACGATGGTCAGCCCCTTGTTCAGGAACGCCATCTCCTGCAGCCGGCGACGGATCGTCTCCAGCGTGTAGGTCGTGGTCTCGAAGATCGTCGGGTCGGCCCAGAACGTGATCGTGGTGCCGGTCTTGCGCGTCGACCCGGCCTCGACCAGCTCGCCGGGCACCGCCAGCTCGTAACGCTGCTGCCAGATCTGGCCGTCGAGGTGCACCTCGACCTCGAGCGCGGTGGACAGTGCGTTCACCACCGAGACGCCGACGCCGTGCAGGCCGCCGGAGACCGCGTAGGACTTGTCGTCGAACTTGCCGCCCGCGTGCAGGCTGGTGAGGACGACCTCCAGGGTCGGCTTCTTCTCCACCGGGTGCATCGCGGTCGGGATGCCGCGGCCGTCGTCGACCACCCGGACGCCGCCGTCGGCCAGCAGGGTGACCTCGATCCGGGTGGCGTAGCCGGCCATCGCCTCGTCGACCGAGTTGTCCACCACCTCCTGGATCAGGTGGTGCAGGCCCCGCTCACCGGTGGAACCGATGTACATGCCGGGGCGTTTGCGGACCGCCTCCAGCCCCTTGAGCACGGTGATCGACGACGCGTTGTAGGCGTTCTTCTGCGCTGCCTTGTCTTGGGCTGCCACGAGTCCTGGGATCTCCTCGCCTCTTGTGCCGGCACGACCCGCCGCGATCTGCGGGGTCGCACACGCCGGCGCAACGACCCGGCCGGCCGAGGGGCCACCCGGGAACACTCATAACAGTCTACTTGTCGACCCTGACAGAACTGCGGCTAGGACCCGCCCAGAATCGCCGCAGACGGGCGAACGGGAGTCGGAACGGCTCGGGACTCCGGTGAGCGGATCGCCTCGCAGCTCCGGCGGCGTCATCTCGCCCTGATCTCGATTCTACGATCCGGAACCGCACCGCCGGTCACCGACAGCGGCGGACCCGTCCACGTTCCGCGGGCAGACCGTCAGCGCAGCTGTTCGCTCCGCAAGCTCCGCTCAGCCGTACGTGTCACGCGGACCGCGGCCGCGCACGTGCCGTGGACCGTGCCGCCAGCTCGGACCACTCGGGGCGACCACCCGGATCCGGCGCACCACGTTCGGCCCGACCGCGGCCGCCAGCCGGGTCAGCAGCTGCCGCTGCAGCGTGCGCAGCTGCGTGGCCCAGGCCGTGGACTCGGCCTGCAGGGTCAACTCGCCGTCGCGGAGCGACACCGGGGTGCAGTGATCGGACACGTCCGGGCCGACGAGCTGGGGCCAGCGGCCGAGCACGGTGGCGTCGGTCAGCCGTGGGGACCAGCCCCGGTCCATCGACACCCGGGACACGATCCGCCCGAACGGCTGCGGGTCCCGGTCGTCGGGCCCGGAACCCGACCACCGGCGCCGGCGCCCCTTGCCGGAGACCACACGCAGCTTCGGCAGCCCCTCGGTCGAGCGCTCCGCGGCCTTCTTCGCCGACTGCTCGCGCGCCGCCTTGAGTGCATCTCGCGCCAGATCCGCTCCGCGAGGGCCGCCCCCCGTGTCCTGACCGTGACCTCCGGCGCCGGATCCGCCGTCCCCAGGGCTGGGGACAGGATCGGCCTGTCCACCGCCGTCAGCGTGCCGTTCACGGCCCGTTCGCGGGGCGGGACCCCGACGATCACCAGGTGTGGCGGAGTTATCCACAATATCCACAGACTTGTCCCCAGGTCGGTGTTACTCGGCCGTGACCTCCGAGCCGGCTCATGACGCCGGGCGGGCGGACTCGCGGTCCACCCGCCCCTCCCCGACGACGAACCGGGTCCCGTACAGCTCCGGCGGGACGTCCTCGGGCACCGCCGCGGTCACCAGCACCTGCTCGGCCTGCGCGACCAGCCCGGCCAGGGCCCGCCGGCGCGCGGAGTCCAGCTCGGCGAACACGTCGTCGAGCACCAGGACCGGCTCGACGTCGTCGGCGCGCAGCAGCCGGTAGGAGGCCAGCCGCAGGGCCAGCGCGAACGCCCAGGACTCGCCGTGGCTGGCGTAGCCCTTGGCCGGGCCCTCCCCCAGCGAGAGCTCCAGGTCGTCGCGGTGCGGGCCGACCAGGCACACCCCGCGCTCGACCTCCTGCTTGCGCACGGTCGCCAGCTGTTCGAGCAGCCGGGCCTCGATCTCGTAGATCGTCGCCGGCATCTCGGACACCGTCGCGGTCCCGATGCTGCTGCGATAGTCCAGCGAGATCGGATCCGACGACGGCGCGATCTCGGCGAACGACTCGGCCGCGTAGGGCCCGAGCGCGACGACGAGCTCGCGGCGCCCGGCCAGCAGGGCGGCGCCGTGCCGGGCGAGGTGGCCGTCCCACACCTCGAGCGTGGCCAGATCGTCCGGTGTGTCCGGGTCCGACGACCGGGAGCGGGAACCCCCGCGCAGCCCGCCGCGGGCCGACTTGAGCAGGGCGGACCGCTGTTTGAGCACCCGGTCGTAGTCCGAGCGGACCCCGGCGTAGCGCGGAAAGCGGGCGACCAGCAGCTCGTCGAGGAACCGCCGTCGCTCACCCGGGTCACCACGCACCAGCGCCAGGTCCTCCGGCGCGAACAGCACGGTGCGCAGGATGCCCAGCACGTCGCGCGGGCGGGCCACCGGCGACCGGTTCACCCGGGCCCGGTTCGGACGACCATTGTTGATCTCCAGCTCGACCCCGAGCCGGCGGCCCTGGTGGTGCACCTCGCCGCGCAACAGCGCCTGCTCCGTGCCGCGGCGGATCAGCGGGGCGTCCGAGGCGACCCGGTGCGAGCCGAGCGTGGCCAGGTAGCCCATCCCCTCGACGAGGTTGGTCTTGCCGACCCCGTTCGGGCCGAGGAACACCGTCACGCCGGGGTCGAGGTCGAGCTCCGCATCGGACCAGGACCGGAAGTCGGTGACCGAGAAACGCCGCAGGTACACGCCAGACCGGTCAGTCCGACGGCGGCGCTGTCGAGCCGGTCCCCGAGGACGGGCCGGCCTTGTCCCCGGGTGCGCCGGTCGGGCCGGAGGACTTCACCGCGTGCCCGCCGAACTGGTGACGCAGCGCGGCCACCGCCTTCATCGCCGGCGACTCGTCCTGACGTGAGGAGAACCGCGCGAACAGCGCCGCGGAGATCACCGGTAGCGGGACGGCGTGCCGGATCGCCTCCTCGATCGTCCACCGACCCTCGCCGGAGTCGTCGACCCAGCCCTCCAGCTCGGACAGGTCCGGGTCCTCGCGGAGCGCGTTCACCAGCAGATCCAGCAGCCAGGACCGGACCACCGTGCCCCGCGACCAGGCCTGCACGACGCCGGGCACGTCGGTGACCAGCTCGCTGGCCTGCATCAGCTCGAAGCCCTCGGCGTAGGCCTGCATCAGGCCGTACTCGATGCCGTTGTGGACCATCTTCGAGAAGTGCCCGGCGCCGACCGGCCCGGCGTGCGCGAAACCCTCCTCACGGGGGCCGTCGGGACGCAGCGCGTCGAAGATCGGCATGGCCAGGGCGATGTGCTCGTCGGACCCACCGGCCATCAGGCCGTAGCCGTTGTCCTTGCCCCAGATGCCGCCGGAGACGCCGCAGTCGACGTAGCCGATGCCCTTCGCGTCGAGCAGCTCGGCGTTCGGCCCGTCGTCGGTGTAGCGGGAGTTGCCGCCGTCGATCACCAGGTCACCGGCGGAGAGGGTCTCGGACAGCGTCGTCACGGTGCTGCGCGTGGGATCGCCGGAGGGGACCATCACCCAGACCACGCGCGGCGCGGACAGCGCCGCCGCCAGGTCACCGAGCGAGCCGACGTCGCTGACCTCGGGCCGTGGGTCGTAGCCGACGACCTCGTGACCCGCCGCGCGCAACCGGTCCCGCATGTTGCCGCCCATGCGGCCGAGACCGATCAGTCCGATCTGCACGAGAAGACCCCTTTCGCACGCTCGTCCGGCCCGTCCGTGGGTCGGCGGGCCGCGGTCCGCCGACAGTCTTCTACCGGCCCGGGGTGCTAGCTCAGCCGGGGAGGCGGACCGGCATCAGCAGGTGCAGATACCCGGACTTCTCCGGGGGTGTGGCCTCCGCGTCGTCCGTGGCCGGCGGCGGCACCGGGCGGACCAGGGCCGGGCGGTTCGGCGTGGTGAACGTCAGCTGCGCGCGGTCGGTGTGCAGCTGCCCCAGGGCGTCGAGCAGGTAGCCGGGGTTGAACGCGATCGTCAGCGGGTTGCCGTCCAGCGCGCAGGGAAGCTCCTCCTCGGCGCTGCCGACGTCGTCGCCGCCGGCGGCCAGGCGCAGCCCGTCCTCGCCGAACTCCAGACGGATCTGGGCGACCCGGTCGGCCACCAGCGACACGCGCTTGATCGCCTCGACCAGCGCGGACACCTCGAGCTCGGCGGCGGTGGCGTGCTCGGCCGGGATCAGCTGGCGGAACCGGGGGAACTCCGCGTCGAGCAGCCGGCTCGTCGAGCGACGCCCGCCGCCGGTGAGCCCGAGCATCCCGTCCCCGGCCGACAGCGCGATCTCCACGGTGCCCGAGCCGGAGAGCGTCTTGGCCACCTCGGCCAGCGTCTTGGCCGGGATCAGCACGGCGGTCGAGATCCCGGCGTCCTCGGGAACCCACTCCAGCTCACGGACCGCGAGCCGGAACCGGTCGGTCGCGGCCAGCGTCAGCTGGGTGCCCTCGATCTCGAGCCGGATGCCGGTGAGCATCGGCAGCGTGTCGTCGCGCCCGGCCGCGCCGGCGACCAGGGCCACCCCGGCGGCGAGCTGCCCGGCCTCGACCCAGCCCGCGCGCTGCGGCATGGCCGGAAGCTGCGGGTAGTCCTCGACCGGCATCGTCGGGAGGCTGAACCGGCTGTTCCCGCAGTTGATCGTGGCGCGGGACCCGTCGACCACCAGGTCGACCGGCTTGGACGGCAGGGCGCGGGTGATGTCGGCCAGCAGCCGTCCCGAGACCAGCATCCGGCCGGGCTCGCCGACCGTGGCGTCGAGCTCGACCCGAGCCGAGGTCTCGTAGTCGAAGCCGGAGACGGTCAGACGCTCCTCGGACTCGCCCTCGCCGGACTGGATCAGCACGCCACCGAGCACCGGCACCGGTGGACGGGCCGGGAGGCTGCGGGCCACCCAGGCGGCCGCGTCCGCTAGGACGTCGCGTTCGACCCGGAACTTCATGGCAGCGGGAACCCTTCCCCGGTGGAGCGTCGAACACCGGCCAGGAGGCCGGTCCGCGACGGGTGGACAGCTAGCGCCGGTGCTCCGACGGCACCGATGAACGACACGACTACCGGCGGGCCGGTCCCCGATGTCGGGACCCCGGTTCGCCGGAGGCCTCACCGTAGAGGCTCCGGCCGACAGTTTCCACGTCGCCCTGCTCCGGTCGCGGCTGACCCTGTGTGCTCGTTCGGGGTGGTCCTCGATCACCTGTCCACGTGCTTGTTTCTCTTGAGGAGAACTCTAGAGGGAGAAACAGTAGTAGTACTAAGTCCTGTGCACGGTGTGGATGGAGGTCGTCCGTGCTGGTCAGCAGGCCGCGTCGGCTGGGGACCCGACCCTGGGACGGACGGTGGGCAGCTTCGCGCGGCGGTGGACCGACGCCGTCGGGCCCGACCTGTCCCGGATCTGTCCCCGGGGTGGACCGGAGTTGTCCACCGATTCAGGGCCATCCGTCCACCGCTCCCGCCGCAACAATCCACAGAGTTGTCCCCAGATGTGGGTGGAAGCGTGTCGGATCTTCCACCGAGGGTGATGGCGAGGCGGTGCCGATCGACGGGTCGTCCGGCCCCATGACCTCACAATGACCACACCTGTCACAGCAATATCGACGCAGCGTGACCGGATGCCGGTCGAAGTCGATCAGGTCGATCATCGGCGGTGCGCCGAATGCCCTGTACCGGACGTCGAGAGGTGCGTGTCGCACCGACACGCGGTCACGATCCACTTGTCCCCGATGGAGACCGTGATCACGACCCGGCAACGGCCGCGTCGCCGCCCCGGACCCGCTCCGGGACCGCCTCAGATCGCCTCTGAGGGCCCGTCGCGCTGGTGTCCGTGTGGGTGGAACGGGCGCGGGAGATCGCGGCCGGTGATCGCCCGGAAACGGACGAACGGGCGTCGTGACCTGTGGATGGGGCTCAGTGCCGTGCGCGCAGCTTGATCCGCGCGGTGAGCTCCTGGACCTGTTCGAAGGTCTTGCGCCGGAGCGAGATCTCGTTGCGGATCTTCTTGTCGGCGTGCATGACGGTCGTGTGGTCGCGGCCGCCGAACGTCTGGCCGATCCGGGGCAGCGACAGGTCGGTCAGCTCGCGGCACAGATACATCGAGATCTGACGCGCCTGCGCCAGCGCCTTCGTCTTGCCCGGACCGGACAGGTCGTCGAGCGTCACGCCGAAGAACTCGGCGGTGACCGCCATGATCGTCGGCGCGGTGATCTCGGAGGCGGCCGAGTCCGGGATGAGGTCGCGCAGCACGATCTCGGCGAGCTGGGTGTCGACCGGCTGGCGGTTCAGCGACGCGAACGCGGTGACCCGGATCAGCGCGCCCTCGAGCTCGCGGATGTTGCGCTCGATCCGCTCGGCGATGAACTCCAGGACGTCGCCGGGGACGGCGAGCCGGTCCTGCGCGGCCTTCTTGCGCAGGATCGCGATCCGGGTCTCCAGCTCGGGCGGCTGGATGTCGGTGATCAGGCCCCACTCGAAGCGGGTCCGCATCCGGTCCTCGAGGGTCTCCAGCCGCTTGGGCGGCCGGTCCGAGGAGACGACGATCTGCTTGTTCGCGTTGTGCAGCGTGTTGAAGGTGTGGAAGAACTCCTCCTGGGTTCCTTCCTTGCCCTCCAGGAACTGGATGTCGTCGACGAGCAGCACGTCGACGTCGCGGTACCGGCGCTGGAACGCGACCTTGCGGTCGTCGCGCAGCGAGTTGATGAAGTCGTTGGTGAACTCCTCGGTACTGACGTACCGGACCCGCATCCCGGGGAACAGCCGCTGGGCGTAGTGACCGACCGCGTGCAGCAGGTGGGTCTTGCCCAACCCGGACTCGCCCCAGATGAACAACGGGTTGTAGGCGCGCGCCGGCGCCTCGGACACCGCGACCGCGGCGGCGTGGCTGAACCGGTTCGACGCGCCGATGACGAACGTGTCGAACGTGTAGCGCTCGTTGAGCCGGGTCTGTGAGCGCGGGGCGACGGGGTCGCCGGCCTGCGGCGCGGTGTAGGCGGGCCAGGCGGTGCCGTGCTCGGCGCGAGCGGACTCGCCACGACCGTCCGGGGACCAGCCCCCGTCACCGGTGGTGGCCGCCGGCTCGGTGGTGAGCTGCTCCCCGTCGTCGACGGGCTGCGCGCCGCGCGCGCCGTCGTGCTCGCCCGGTCCGGAGCTCCGCATGTCGACGGCGCCGGCGTTCCCGGTGTCGCCCGCGCCGTCCCCGTCGTAGGTGTGCTGCGGTCCGCGGGCCGCGGACGGTTCGGGAGAGCCGACCGGGATCGGGGACAGCAACCCGGTGCCCGGCTGGGGACGGCCGTAGCCCGGTGGGTCGGGCACCTCGGTGCCGCCGGACGCGGCCGAGGCGTCCACCACGACCGCGAGGTTGACCGTGACGCCCAGGTGCCGGCCCAGGGCGTCACTGATCGGACGGCGCAGGATCCGTTCGATGGCGTCCTTGGCGAACTCGCTCGGAGCGGCGAGCAGGGCGGTGCCGTCGAGCAGACCGAGTGGACGGGTCAGGCGCAGGAACGCGCGCTGCTGAGGGGACAGGGCGGGGGCGCCGGACTCGGCGGAGGCCCCGGAGAGGTCGGCGATGACACGGTTCCACACCCGTCCCAGATCGCCCGGCTGGTCGGTCATCCGCGGTTCCCCCTCCCGCCTCGACTCGTTTCCCGGTGTGCGGCGATCTTCTTCCCGCGCACGACGCAGCGCCGCTGCATCCCCAGGGTTATCCACACTTGTGCGTAAGAAGGTACGCAGGCTGTCCTGCCCGGCTCGCAGTGGGGCGGGGCGGGCGGACGTCGGGCCGGTGTTGGGTGCACGAGCGGAGTCGGAACGCTAGCAGCTGCGCCACCGAGTTCCCGAACAGGTGGGCTCGTCACCCTCCGACGCAGGTCGGAGGGGGTGTGACGGCCCGGCCGGGGCTGGTTTGACCCTCTTCGGGACGGCTGCGTACTCTTGGCTGGAGAAAGCTGGACAGTGGTCGGCCTGCGCCGACCTGCCGTGGAGTGCCCGCGTTTCGACGCGGCGGCTCTGCGCACTGACCGGCGACGACCATGAGTACACCCAGCTGAGCAATCGGCGGTCGGGCTCGCGCCCGTTCACCCGCCGACCAGGAGAGTCGACCGTGACCAAGGGCAAGCGCACCTTCCAACCGAACAACCGCCGCCGGGCGCGTGTGCACGGTTTCCGCCTGCGCATGCGGACCCGTGCCGGTCGCGCGATCCTGGCCACGCGCCGCCGCAAGGGGCGCGAGAAGCTCTCGGCCTGAGGGCCGGTCACGCAGACCCGGGTAGCTACCGTGTTGCCGGCCCGAGCCCGGCTCACCCGCCGGCCCGACTTCGCCTCGACGATCCGCCGTGGTCGTCGGGCCGGGCGTACCCGACTCGTCGTCCATCTCGACCAGACCCGCCCCGCCGCCGTGCCCGCGCACGACGGGCCGAGGGCGGGTTTCGTCGTGAGCAAGGCCGTCGGCAACGCGGTCGTCCGGCACCGGGTGACCCGCCGCCTGCGGCACCTGGTGGCCGACCGGCTCGACGGGCTGCCCTCCGGGTCGATGCTCGTGGTGCGGGCGCTGCCACCGGCGTCCGACGCGTCGTCGGCCGAGCTCGGCGTCGACCTCGACTCCGCGTTGCGGTCCGCCCAGCGACCCCGGACGTCTCAGCGACCCCGAACGTCTCAGGGCGCCCGAAACTCCCAGGGCACCCGAACCGCTGCGCGACCGGTGCCGAACCAGAGCGTGTCGTCGTGACCGTCGGCATCGGCGCCCGGGCCGTGGCCTCGGTGCTGCGCGGGTACCAGCGCTGGATCTCCCCGGCACTTCCCCCGACCTGCCGCTTCTACCCCACCTGCAGCGCGTACGCGATCGAGGCGTTGCAGGTTCACGGCCTCGCCCGTGGCACCTGGCTCAGCGCTCGCCGGTTGCTGCGCTGCGGCCCGTGGCACCCTGGCGGGGTAGACCCGGTTCCGCCGCGTCGTGAGACGACTTCTTCCCGATCGAGAGGCCCCTCGGCCGAGGACCGCACCACGGGCCACGCCCGAGACCGCGAGGAGCAAGAGCCGTGCTGAACTTCATCTACTACCCGATCAGCTTCATCATGTGGCTGTGGCACGAGGTGTTCAGCTTCGTCTTCGGGGACACGAGCGGCCTCGCCTGGGCCCTGTCGGTGGTGTTCCTCGTCGTCACGCTGCGCGCGCTGCTCTACAAGCCCTTCGTCGGCCAGGTCCGGTCGATGCGCAAGATGCAGCAGATGGCGCCGGAGATGCAGAAGCTCCGCAAGAAGTATGCCAACGACAAGCAGAAGCTCGCCACGGAGATGCAGAAGCTGCAGTCCGAGAACGGCGCGAACCCCCTCGGCGGCTGCCTGCCGGTGCTGGTGCAGGTTCCGGTGTTCATCGGTCTGTTCCACGTGCTGCGCGAGTTCAAGCCGGGCAAGCTGGAGAACTACTACTTCGGCGCCGACGAGGTCCGCTCGTTCGTCGAGTCGAACCTGTTCGGAGCCAAGCTCGGTGGGGCGATCTTCCCCCTCGGCGGCTTCGGCAGCACGGGCATGCCCAGCGTCGAGTCCCTCGGTGGCAACCTGGTCAACCAGTGGATCGTGATGATCCCGCTGATGATCGCGGCCGGCATCTTCACCCACATCACCGCACGGCACTCGGTGGCGCGGCAGGCCGAGGCGCAGGTCGGCAACCAGCAGGCCGCGATCATGAACAAGCTGATGCTGTACGTGTTCCCGGTCGGTGTCGTCGTCGGTGCGCCGTTCCTGCCGCTCGCGGTGCTGTTCTACTGGGTCACGAACAACCTGTGGACCCTCGGCCAGCAGTACGTCGTCTACAAGCGGATCGACGCCGAGGAGACCCAGAAGCGCGACCGGACGGCCGAGGCCGCCAAGTCGCTCGCCCCGAAGCCCGGACAGAAGCCGGTCCGCCCGCAGGACAAGAAGGCTTCCGACACCGACGCCACGGCCTCCGACGAGCCGGAGCCGGCGGAGGGTGGCGAGGCCGATGCGAGCACGGACGACTCGACGGCGTCGACCGGGTCCTCGTCCTCATCCTCGAACGGCAACGGCAACGGCGCGAACGCGAACGGTGCCTCGGCCAACGGCACGGGTAACGGCAACGGCTCCCGTCCGTCCGGTGGTCAGAAGAAGCCCGGAGCGAAACCGGTGAAGACTCCTGGCGGGTCCTCCGGGAAGCGCCCGTCCCAGGGCGGCAAGTCCGGCGGATCCCGGCCGGGATCCGGCAAGCGCAACAAGCGCCGCTAGCCCACGCGCGTCGCTGAAGCCCCGGCGGGCCCGGACACAACGATGACCGCCGCGTGGGCCGGCCGCGCCCCATGCGTTTCACGTGGAGAGGAGACACATCGTGCCGAAGACCGCACAGGACGGTGACGTGCAGACCCCGGAGCCGTCCAAGCCGGAGCCGTCCAAGCCCAGCGGCGAGGACGTCCTGATTCAGGAGGGGGACGTCGCCGGGGACTACCTGGAGAAGTTGCTCGACGTCCTGGATTTCGACGGCGACATCGACCTCGACGTCGAAGGTGGGCGCGCGATCGTCAGCATCGACGGTGGCGAGGACCTGAACAAGCTGGTCGGCGACAAGGGCTCGGTGCTCGAGAGCCTGCAGGAGCTGACACGCCTGGCCGTGCAGCAGGCCTCGGGCAACCGCAGCCGGTTGATGCTCGACATCGCGGGCTGGCGGCAGGGCCGTCGCGACGAGCTGACCGAGCTCGGCAAGCAGACCGCGGACGACGTGAAGGCCTCCGGTGAGCCGGTACGGCTCCGCCCGATGACGCCGTTCGAGCGCAAGGTGGTGCACGACGCGGTCGCGACGGTGAAGGGCGTCGGCAGCGAGAGCGAGGGCGAGGAGCCGCGCCGCCAGGTGGTCGTCCTCCCGGACAGCTGAGAGAAGCTTGCGAAACGAAGATCGATCCGCTGCACCTCCCCCGCCCCCACCGGCGGCCGGGGAGGTGTTCGGCGACCGGCTCGCGTCCGCGGTCCGTTACGTGGAGCACCTCGCCGGGTCGGGCGTCGAGCGTGGGCTGATCGGCCCGCGGGAGAACGACCGGCTCTGGGACCGGCACGTCCTCAACTCCGCCGTCCTCGGTGAGCTGGTCCCCGAGGGGGCGAAAGTCGTGGACGTGGGTTCGGGAGCGGGCCTGCCCGGGATACCGTTGGCATTGGCCCGGCCGGATCTGCGGATCGTTCTCGTGGAGCCGCTGGCGCGGCGGGTGGACTGGCTGGACGAGGTCATCGAGGATCTGGGTCTGTCGATCGCCGTCGAACGGGGGCGGGCCGAGGAGTCCGCCGTTCTGCGACGATGGGAGGGAGCCGACGTGGTGACCGCACGTGCCGTCGGGCCGTTGGCCCGGCTCACCGGTCTCTGTCTTCCTCTCGTCCGCCGCGGCGGGAGCATGTTGGCACTCAAAGGCGCGTCGGTCGCCGAGGAGATCGAACGGGACCGTTCGGCAGTGCGCGCCCTCGGTGGCGGTGAACCGAGGATCCTGGAGTGCGGCTCCGGAGTGGTCGACCCGCCGACGACGGTGGTCGCGATCGAGCGGACGTCCTCGCGCCGGGGCGGATCGCAGCGCGGCGGGCCTCAGGGCCGGAACCGGAGGAAGGAGCAGCGACGATGAGCACGGACTCGGCTGTTCCACGTGAAACATTGCAGAGAGGGCCTCGCGTGAGTCTCGGTTGGACCCCGATCGCGGACGAGGCGGAGCGGGCCGCCCGGGTACTGCATCCGGACAAGCACGGGATGCCGCGCCCGACGTGGCGCCGGATCCTCACCGTGGCGAACCAGAAGGGCGGCGTCGGGAAGACGACCAGCACCGTCAACCTGGCCGGTGCACTGGCCATGCACGGGATCCGCGTCTTGGTGATCGACCTGGACCCGCAGGGCAACGCCAGCACCGCGCTCGGGGTCGAGCACCGGACCGGGACCCCGTCGGTCTACGAGGTGATGCTCGGCGAGATCAGCGTGCGGGAGGCCGCGGCGGAGAGTTCCGCGTCGCCGAACCTGCTCTGTGTGCCGGCCACGATCGATCTCGCCGGCGCCGAGATCGAGCTCGTCAGCATGGTGGCCCGCGAGGCCCGGCTGGCTCAAGCCCTGACCGACGACGCGCTGGCAGAGCTCGACGTGGACTACGTCCTGATCGACTGCCCGCCCTCGCTGGGCCTGCTGACCGTCAACGCGCTCGTCGCCGCGGCGGAGGTGCTGATCCCGATCCAATGTGAGTACTACGCGCTGGAGGGGCTCGGCCAGCTGCTGAGCAACATCGACCTCGTGCGGTCGCACCTGAACACGTCGCTGCACGTCTCGACTATCTTGCTGACGATGTACGACGGCCGGACCAAGCTGGCCGATCAGGTGACCTCCGAGGTGCGCCAGCACTTCGGACCGACCGCGCTGCGCACCGTGATCCCGCGCAGCGTGAAGGTCTCCGAGGCGCCCGGCTACAGCCAGACCGTGCTCGCCTACGACCCCGGGTCGCGCGGGGCGATGAGCTACATCGACGCGGCCCGCGAGATCGCCGAGTACGGCGCCAACCTCCGGGCCGATCCCGGCCGCACGAACGGACGGTAGAGCCGATGGCCGAACGCAAGGGGGGGCTCGGCCGCGGCCTGGCGGCCCTGATCCCGACCGGCCCGGTCGCCGAGCCCGGTGCGCCGTCCCAGCCCGGTACGTCGTCCCCTGGTGCGTCGTCCCCTGGTGCGTCGTCGCTGCCGGGAGTCGCCTCCACGTCGCTGAGTCGTCCCGGCCCACGCGACACCGCTCCCCCGGTCGGAGATTCGTCCACTGTGGATGCAGCGCCATCGGTGGTGGACGGTGGAGCGGAGTACCGGGAGATCGCGCTCGCGCGGATCGTGCCCAACCCGAAGCAGCCGCGCACCCAGTTCGACGACGAGCACCTGGCCGAGCTCGAGCACTCGATCCGCGAGTTCGGGCTGCTGCAGCCGATCGTGGTCCGGTGGAACGGCTCCGACTATGAGCTGATCATGGGCGAGCGCCGCTGGCGTGCCGCGCAGCGTGCCGGCCTCGAGGTGCTGCCGGCGATCGTGCGGCACACCGCAGACGACGCGATGCTGCGCGACGCCCTGCTGGAGAACATCCACCGGGTCCAGCTGAACCCGCTGGAGGAGGCCGCCGCCTACGAGCAGCTGCTCGAGGAGTTCGGTGTGACCCATCACGAGCTCGCGGACCGGATCGGGCGCAGCCGTCCGGTCATCACGAACATGATCCGGTTACTGCGCCTTCCGGTGACGGTGCAGCGCCGTGTCGCCGCCGGGGTGCTCAGTGCCGGGCACGCTCGCGCGTTGCTGGGCCTGGAGGACGCGGGCCGGCAGGAGGAGCTCGCGACACGGATCGTGGCCGAGGGACTGTCGGTCCGTGCGACCGAGGAGGCCGTGGTCCTGGCGCGCCAGGAGGGTCCGGTCAAGGAGCGGCCGACGCGCAGGGCGACCGAGCCCCCGGCCGAGATCACCGACGTGGCGAACCGGATGTCGGACGCCTTCGACACCCGGGTGCGGGTCGAGGTCGGCAAGCGCAAGGGACGCATCGTCGTCGAGTTCGGATCGGTCGAGGACCTCGAGCGGATCGCGTCGATCATGGGTGTGGACGGGCACGACTGACGTCGGCCGGACGCCGTGGTTTCACGTGAAACCACGGCCGCCGGACGCTCGCCGGCCACCTACTCGATCTGGCGTCACGAAACGGCGGCTCCATGTGACACGCGATCGATCCGGCGCGGAGCGCGTGATCCATGGCCGGGTCGTGTCCGCCGGAGCGTCACGCACGGCCTGCGTCTGCGACCGGAACGTGGCGCACGCTCGGTCAGATTCGACCGATCCTGCACTCCGAACCGGTGGTCGCGCTGTCAGGAGATCCCGTCCCTCCCCGGACACGGCGGGGCGAGCACGAGTGTCGCGTCATGGTCGCCGGCGCGCGCCGGGCGTCGATGGTGCGTCACTCGGCATCGTGCCCACACGCCCCCCCTGCGCAGAACTAGCCGCATGACGCACCCCCGGGGTTGTGAGGTGCTGTTACCTCCACAGCGCGTCGCTCGGCGCCCGCTCACCGGACGATCCCGGACGGACCGTTCGCACGACGGACCGTCCCCCACCCCTTCGCGATCCCGACACGTCGTCGGGCGGTGCGGGCTGCAGTCCGTTCGCTGCCGGACCTTGGCGCTGCCGGGGCTCGTCGATGTCGGCGGCGCGCTCGGTCCAGGTGCGGTTGCCGCTGACGAGTCGCAGGACCCCACTCCCCTGGCGTCGGCGGCATCGTCGACCCGGCGACGTGGTGCGTCCGATCGAGGGTCGCTCGTCGTCCGCTCCGTCGATGACGGCCTCGGTCGCGGACTCGGAACGACAGGGTAGGCACGGTCCCCGACGGTGATGACTGAGTTCGGCCGAAAGCTTGCTCCGTGGCACGGCGGTCGCCCGGCGGTGGTCCTGCGGTGTCGTGGGGGCGTTTGCCGCGGGCCCCTTTGCCATGCGCACGCCCACGCGTCCACCCCCGGGACGACCGCCTGGACAGGTCCGGGCAGACGGGTCCGCCTGCGCGTCAGGTGTGGGCCCGTGACGAGTCGACCGGTCGCAGCCGATGACTGAGCCGATACCGATGCCGATGTAGGAGGGTGGGCGACGGTCCGTCCCGTCGGATGCATGGGTCGGAGCGGTGCTCGATCCGCCTGCGTGTGGGCCGGCGTGATCCACCGGCTCGAGTCCGCCGGCTCCTGGAGCCGGGCGGCGCGATGATGTCCGTGGGACCGTGCAGTGGTCGGGCAGGCAGTCGTCGACGGTGCTGCCGGAGGCGATTCGCGACACGAGCGACGACGATCCTCGATCGAGGCCGGCCCTCAGATGCCCGCTGCGTGTCCGGATACCCGGACATGCCCCGGACCGGAATCGGGTCGAATGTGCTCTGCGACGATCTGAGGGCTCCCTGTACGGGCCGTTGAGCGCCGAACGCCGAGGTCCCGGGTAGGTGGGACGCTGCTGCCGGGAGTACGCCTGAATGGCCCTGAACAGGCCGTAGGCACGTCGTGGATCAACACTCGGACCCGCCCCGGGGTCTCCTGTCGATGTAGGGCACGCAACTGGTCGTCCGTCGCCGAATCCCGATTATGAGCCGCGTGGGCGCGACTCCGCTGGTTGTTGGGCGCCTTCGTCGAGGGGATCGCCGGAATGTCGGCCTCCGAGGCCGTCACGGCGTCGGGATTCGATCGTCGCCGACGCCGGAGATCTGGCTCCGGCATCGCACGACGGGCCGGCGCCGGCTTCCCAGTCGCTGCCCCGGTCCCCCCGTTGTCGCTCCGGGCATCGTGTTTCACGTGAAACCAGGTCGTTCCTGAGCGGGCCCGGCAAGGGACCGGGACACGTTTCACGTGAAACATGGCCCGGCCCGCGCCCGGCTGATGACGCACAAGGCGGCGTGGCTCTACGACGGCCGACCCTCCGGGACGAGGCCAACATCGCGAAGCTGGCCGCCGCGGGCGCCGCCTGCCGCCTGGGACGCGGCCGACCGCGCCTACCAGACCTACGGCGGCATGGCGTTCTCCGAGGAGTACCCGATCGCCCGCCGCCACCGCGACGCGCGGATCGCGAAGAACATCCCGGTCGCCGAGGAACTCGTCCTGGTGCACATCGCGACCCGGGGACTGGGCCTTCTGCGCAGTTACTGAGTGCTCCGGTACCCGGCCGCGATCCGGCTGGTCGTTCGCGCGCTTCGGCCCGGGTCCGCGCGGTGAGGCGGTCGACGCGCGGTCCGGGGACCCCGCGTGGGCGGGGGGGGGGGGCGGGTTTGTGGGGGGTGGGCGGCGGGGTGGGGGCCGGGG